>JAEDLI010000071.1 GCA_016295375.1 Fibrobacter sp.
GCAGGGCCCGCATATGAAGAACCACCGGCTATGCCGGTGGGTTCCTTTTTTTTTGCTATAATTTAAGGTATGAAGTTACTGTTTGTAGTTGTTGGACTTGCTATGGGAATCTCCTTTGCCGGAGACCCTACGGACATGGATTCTCTTTTCCGCGGTAACGAATATTCCCCTGAGCTGAACGCCTCTCTGCGGGATACTTCGGCGACGGCGGGCCCTGCGATTTCGGGCAAGGCCAGTACAGACAAAAAAGCCTCCAAGGATTTGTACGTTTTGCAGTTTGAGGCGGTGGGCGATTTTGATGCGGCCCAGCGTCGTAGGGCCGAACTCTCTGCCAGCACGGGTTATGCCATTCAGGTGGTCTTTGACGCTCCCTTTTACAAGTTGCGGGCTGGCGGTTGGAACAACAAGAAGGCAGCCGACGACAAGGCCCGAGAACTGTCCGCTTACAATATCAGCGCCTTTGTCGTGAAGGTGCGCTAGTGCTGCTGTGGTCGGGGAACCGGCCGCTACGATGAAAAGTGGAATTTTTCGATTACTATGAGAAATTGTTTGGCGACCGCTGGCCGGCCCTGTTGGATTCCCTCAAGGGGGAGTCCTGTTTTGAGACGTTGCAGTTCGGAGATGGCCTCGAACCGTATTACCTGGACAAGGCCTCTGTCTTTGCCGCAAAGGCCCTAGGGGTGGAGCCTGGGATGGATGTCTTGGACATGTGTGCCGCCCCCGGCGGAAAATCCCTGATAATCGCCTCTATGCTTCAAGGACAGGGTTCCTTGCAATGTAACGATCGCTCGCCAGACAGACGGGAACGCCTTAAGCATGTTCTGGAAAATTCTTTGCCCAAGGACTGGCGAAGCATTATCAATGTTTCGGGTTACGATGGTGTCAAGTTCGGCCTCCATAGGAAGGAATCCTTTGACCGGATTCTGCTGGACGCCCCTTGCTCTTCGGACCGGCATGTGCTGAACTCTCCGGCCCACCTGGAAGTCTGGTCCGCAAAGCGGATTAAGAGGCTGTCGGTGGAACAGGGCTCCCTCTTGGCTTCGGCCATAGACGCATTACGCCCGGGTGGAACGCTTGTTTACGGCACATGTGCTTTGTCGCCCTTGGAAAATGATGGTGTGGTGGCGAGAATCCTGAAAAAACGCCCCGAGGCTTGCGCTGTTGAAATTGCGGATATTCCGGAAGGAGCGGACCGCACTGAGTTCGGGGTCCACATTTTACCCGACAGGACAAACGGGTCGGGGCCTATTTATTGCGCAAAAATCCAAAAAAAGCCCCGACCAACAGGTCTTTAATAATATATCTTTGAAGTATGTGGAATCGTATTTGCGTGCTCTTTTTGGCCTTTGTGACGGCTTTGCCTGCCTTGGCCGATGAAGACGACTGGGATAATGTTCCTGAATCGGCTGCTTCTGTGGCCGAGTCTACCCCTGTTGCAGAAACTCCTGCACAAGCTTCGGAACCTGCAGCCCCGGCGGCAGAGCCTGCTCCGGCTGCAAAACCTGCCGAAAAGCCTGCCGATCCCTTTGCAAAGCTTGATAGTGCGAAAGCCCATGTTGATACCGTCGCCAAGCCTGCTGTAGGCCGCGAAGTCCCTGTCCGTTACTGGATTATGGGCGATTCTGTGGAACAAGAGGCCATCTTTGTAAAGATTGAAAGAGATACGGTTTATCTGAAGCGTCCCAACGCAGACGAACAGAAAAATTTGGAAAAATTGCAAGAGGCGACTATTGCTGCCATGGAAGAAAGCAATGGCCAGCATCAGGAAGACGAAGAAGACGATGAAGCCGATTCTGTGGCGACGGCTGCTCCGGCCGCTCCTGTGACCGTGGCGGACACCACTCCGGCAGAACAACCTCAGGAACAGCCTCAAGAAGAGGTGGACGATGGCGCCGACGACGACTTCGAGACCGCCCTCCAGAAAGAAGACACCCGCATGAAGCTAGAAGAAATTGCCCGTGTCGAAGAGGAAATCCGCCAGCAAGAGATTCAGGACAGTATCGCCGCCGATTCCGCAAACCCCTTCATCAAGATTTACCGTTTGGACCTGCGTCGTCTCTACAACATGGAAGACGACGAGATGATCGACCTTGGCCTTTCGAACTACGTGGTTCCTGAATATGTGGACGACGAAGAGGAGATGGAGCTTTATCCGCCGGGAAGCGCAAACCTCTTTGTGACGTCGGTCCCTGCGGCTTGCTCTCTGTTTGTGAACGGCATTCCTATCAAGCAGGTGGCGCCAGATACCATCAAGCGCATTGCTCCGGGCAAGTACACCATTTCGGTGATGCAGATGCTGAAAGGCGTGGAATGGTGGGGTACCGCCGTGGTCCGTATCAATTCCGACAGCCTGAACCGCATAGAGATTCCGGTGGAACGTCCCTCCACCAGGTTGACCCTGAACACCGACCCCGAAGCGGTAGAAGTGTTCATCAACGAAGTGCCTACGGTGAACATTATGCCCCACTACATGACAGACGTGGTGGTTGACGGAATTCGCCCCCAGGCAAAGACCAGCCTTTACTTTAGAAAGGTAGGCTACCGAGATACCACCATTGTCACCGAAATCAAGGCGTTCATGCCGAACCTGATTAACGTGGAAATGGAACCCATTCTGGACGATCTTGCCTTAATCGAAGAGCAGAACGCCTTTAACGATGAACGCAGCAAGCGTCGCATTGGCCGCGGGCTCTTGTGGAGCTCCATCGTTCCCATTATCGCTGGCGGTGTCATGTGGTACCTGGCCGAAAAGGACTGGAGTGACGCTGCCGACAAGAAGAAGGCTTACGGAATGTCGGCTTTTGAAAGTCCCGATACCCAGAAAATGGTGAAGGACAACCACGACCTGAACAAGAAAGGCGATACCAAGGCCGGTATAGGCATTGGACTTGGGGTTGTGGGAGTCGGCCTATTGGTTGCAGGCTTTGTTCTTGCGTTCTAAAATTATCCTTTTGCTGCTCGGGCTATGCGCTTCTGTGGCCATGGCCCATCCTCATGTGTTTGTAGATGCCACAGTAAAGGTCCTGTTTAACGAAAAGGGCCTTTCTGGTGTTGAAAACCGATGGGTTTACGACGAAGTCTACAGCATGGCGACTATCGCCTCTGTAGATGCGGACGGAGATGGAAAACTGTCGGCCAAGGAAAGCGATGCTTTAAGACCCGTTGTTTTCGGCGAGGCCTCCAAGGCGAATTATTTCAACTATATCCAGTGCGGTTCTGAATTCTTGAAGGTGGAAAAGATTCGCTCCTTCAATGCTTCGGTAGAAAATAGACGACTGGTGCTGGATTTTGTGTTGGATTTTACAGTCCCTGTTACAAACGATTATACTCTGCTGGTGCTAGTAGTGGCGGATCCTTCCAACTATGTGCAGGTAACTACCGACATGGAAAATGCAGAGGCTTCTGCGCCCGAGAGTATCGATGTGGAATATTTTTCCGACAGTCTAGAGGGATTGACCCTTTTTAAGGCTTTCCTTTCTTATGTAGAGGGACTTTACCTCAGATTCAAGCAGAAATAGTTTGGAATAATTTATCTTTGGAGTGAGTGGAATTAAAGGAGAATCGATGCCCTTGCGTTATAAATGTTTTATACCTCTGTTTCTGACTCTCGGAATTGTAGCCTGTGGCGACAGTTCGAACAATGCCGCGCCCGATACCCTGAGATGTGTGGTAAAATCCGAAAAACCGCTCGTCATGGAATCCTCTTTCAACGGGGTGGTCACCAAGACGACAGTTGAACTTCGGGGCGGGAAAATGATTCAAACCGTTGAAAGCAACAACCCACGTGTGGTTGATGAAAATTGCAAGGAACTGAAGGGGGACTCCGATTACGGCGAAGTTTTGTGCGATGCGGAATCTGTGGTGGGTATCAGCAGGGAGGAAATGTCCGAGAGCTTCTTCGAAAAATTCAAGAAAACCTTTAAGGATGCCTGCGAATCGGCCAACGACACCAAGATAAACAGTCGCGAAGATCTGGATTCTTTGGAAAGCACCTTGGATTCGCTAGAAGGATCCTTGTCTAGCGATTCGAATGAAGAGGAACAGTATTATAACGGCGATGCGGAATCTTCTAGTAGTT
Source organism: Fibrobacter sp. (assembly GCA_016295375.1). Lineage (GTDB taxonomy): Bacteria > Fibrobacterota > Fibrobacteria > Fibrobacterales > Fibrobacteraceae > Fibrobacter. The sequence continues at coordinate 4,079 of JAEDLI010000071.1, forward strand.
CTAGCGACTTCAGCAGTTCCAGTAGTTTTAACAGTTCTAGCAGTACCATAGCCTATTCTTTCAGTGACGAGTTGGAAACTTTCACGGATGCCCGCGATGGTCAGGTCTACAGCCAGGTGCAAATAGGAGATCAATTGTGGATGGGGCAGAACTTGCGGTATGCCGACAGTTCTGCGCTTGGTTCAGAAAACCTGAAGGGGGCCGCTTGGTGCCTGGACAATAATCCCGAGAATTGTAAGACGGCTGGGGTGCTTTATCTATGGCATGCCGCTATGGACAAGCCTGCCGCAGAATGCGGTAACGGAAATGTTTGCGGGATAACGGAATTCCCCCATCGGGGAATTTGCCCCAAAGATTGGCATGTGCCTACTCAGCAGGAATGGAAAATGTTGCAGGATGTGGTAGGTAGTGCTAGAGGCTATGATTTGATGGCCTTAAGTGAATCTGGTTCGGGGACAGACAAGTATGGCTTTGGTGCCGTTCCCACAGGTGAATACGACTTCCGTTCGGGATATACCCATAGATTTAGCAGTTACGGGGCTGCCCATTTCTGGACTGCGACGGAAAGCGATTCAGCCGGTGCGAAGACTTGGTATGTTAACGGCTCTGAATTCTTGGGCCAGGATTTTGACAAGAATATGGGCTACGCCGTCCGCTGTATTCACGATTAAAACGGGAAAATAGCCAATAACAGGAATCCCGCCTTTGCGGGATTTTTTTATTTTTATGGTATGAAACGGCTTATTTTGTCCGTGGCGCTATTTTGCCTTTGTGCGGTTTCCGCATTCGGTGCGGAGACCGATTCCCTTGCACAAAAAAATACGCCCCCTGCAAAGGTTGAATCGCCCGCTCCAACGCCCCCTAAAGAGGAATCGAACCCGGGTGGTCTTTTGGATGCCCTTTACCCGGTGGATCCCGACGAATCAATTGCCGCCGGACATTTCCAGGGTGGGGCCACCCTGTCCCTGATTCAGGCCAATACCGAAGACGATGCCCTGAATGTCATCCTTGGCGATGTCTATGAGGGCGAAGGCTACATGTTTACCGTCGAACTGTTCGGTGGATATTTTATCAAGGACGCCCTTGCCGTAGGAACGCACCTGGGGTATTCACGGACCTGGTTCGATATTGATTTTTCCCTTTTAGAAGACATAGCCGATGTCAAACAGCACCGCAAGTACGTGAGCAATGGTTTTTTTGCTCAGCCATTCCTGAAGAATTACATGAAGGTGCTGGATAGCAGGAATCTGTATCTTTTTAACGAAACGTCTGTGAAGGTCGGCTATTCTTACGGAATATCCCAGACAGACGACGGCGAAGAAATGGACAAGACCCGTAACAAGACCTGGACCATCGAGGCGGGACTGAATCCGGGTATTTGTATTATGGTGTTGAGCCGATTTGCCTTTGAAACTTCTGTGGGACTTTTGGGACTCAGTACCAGCGTTATCGATGTAGAAGAAAACGGCGAAAGCCATAGCAGGCTTGTCTACAACATCGTGAATTTTACCATCAACCTCTTGGCCTTGGATTTCTCCCTGGTGTACTTTATTTAGGAGGCGGGTGATGAAGATTGCTAGAGCAACAAAGTTTCTGCGCTGGAACATGGCTGCGCTTTTTGCTTGCGTTGCCTGCCTGTGGGTAGGGTGCTCGGAATCTTCGGAAAAGCCCCTGTTCCCCGAAGACGAAATTTCGGAGGAAATGGAACTGAAACTTTCCGGCTGGAAGGTGGATTCTCTGGATACAGACGCAAAGGTTGTCTATGTGAAGCCCGCAAAGGGCTGGCTAGATTCCCTGGTTATTGTTTCTCTGGCCCTTCCGAGAAGTTCCTCCCTGTATTTGGCCGCCGACGACGATTTGGTGGACCCTGCTTTGGGCGAAAAGCTTGTTCCCGGGATGGTGATTTCGACGAAGGATACGAACCAGTTCTCCATTGTGGCCTTGGATTCCTACAACAGGGTTGCGGGCGTTTGGCTGGTGGTATGGGAATTGCCCGAGACGCCAAAATCATCAGACTCCAAGGCTGATTCTTCTAGTGATGCGAAACCTTCGTCCTCGGAATCTGCAGATTCTGCGGGGTCGTCAGAAACGGATTCATCATCGGATTCTTCGGCGGGCACGTCGTCAGGTTCATCGTCGGATTCGTCTTCTGGGGAGTCGGGAACTAGCGGAGGCTCGTCGGAGTCGGCAGGCGGTGAAAGCTCCTCTTCAGAAGAGAACGATTCTAGCAGTAGCGAGGCTGCCCAGCCTCAGGCGGTAAAACTTGCGGACCTGAGTGTGGATGGCGGAACCGTTACGGTGGAAGGTTCCAAGGTCTACGTGGAAATGCCTTATGAATCGGATCTTTCTAGCATCCAGTTGATTCCTTTGGACACGACGAACAACTTGATTCGCCCTGTAGAAATGGAATTCGAAGACGCCGAAGGGAATGTGGGAATCTACAGCGTGGTGGCGGGCGTGCAACTGCCAGGTTCTGATTTTAGTGCTCGTAACGATTTCTGGGCCACTACCAGCGATGCTATGGCGGAGGAAGGGAGTGGAACCTACTACCTCTCGTTCATCCCAATTTCAGTTACGATGTCTTCGGAAGCCAATGCAGTCTTTGAAGGCTCGAATTTAACAATTAAAACTATCAGTGTTGCGGGCAGTGCCTTGAATATTGATGGTGGATGGAAAATGGCGGGTGGTTTTTATTATGCAGGCTCTTTTACAGGTGTTAATTGCTCTAGTATTTATCAAGCCTCCAACGAAGAAGCTTCCGCAGATGGAAGTCCTGCAGATTTTTCCCAGTATATGATACATGGAAAGCCGTTTACGGGGAAGCCATCTGCTTTTAGGGTTCGTTATAAGTATGACCATCATCAAAACACTAATGAGACATACTTGCAAAAAGCATTAATTTATGTGGTTCTTGTTAGTGCAGATAATAAAATTGTGGCTGCAGGGTCTTTGACGGAAGAAGCCTCCTTAGATGATTGGGTTGAAAAAACGGTAAAACTCAATTATGGAAGTGATGCGGGTTTGTTGACGGCTGGTTATACAGGACTTTCGGATTTGTCTGTGGGAACAGGTGAAGAAGATGTTGCTTCGATTCGTGTAATGTTTGCGTCCTCTGCTTTTGCCTATGTGGCTGATGGCGGAACGTCGTCACAGATGAAAAAAAGATTCCGCGGTGGCGAAAATTCCAGCCTCACCCTGGATGATTTCAAATTGATTTACTAGGAGGAAAAATATGATTCTATTCGAAAAAAAGAATTCTCCTGTAAAGACACTTTGGCTTGCCCTGCTGGTCTGTATTTTGGGACTTGTTTGGGGCTGTTCCGCTGATTACGATGAATTCGGCGAGTCCCCTTACTGCGATTTCGATGAGATTCATTTCGCCGGCGAGGCTGCAGGCATTCAAGTTTTTGCCGATGAACACAAGGTTGTTGTAACCTTGGAGGAACTCTCCGATTCCCTTGCTACCTGGGATTCCGTGACTATCGAAAGTATCGACATTAGCCACATGGCGACCTTACACTTGGTAGAAAGCAAGATTATGGAGTTTCCGACGGATTCGGCAGGCCTAGATTCTCTGGCAAAGCAGGTGGCTTATGTGGAGAAAAAGCTGAAGAAAGGGCAGCGCTTACGTTTGCCTGCAAGCCGTGTCCTTTATGTTTTGGTTGTTGCCGAAGATGGAAGCAAGTCAATATGGAAATTGCAATTTGAAATTCCTGGTGAAAAATCTCCTGCCGAAGATTCTGGGGAGAGCGGTGACGAAAATTCCGACAAGAAAAGCGATGATGCCGCCAAGTCCTCGGACAACTCTATTTCGCTAGAGTTCAAGGATGCCGTTGAAACGAAATCCTCTGGTGACACGGTTTACGTGACTTACTCTCAGGGATTCGATATCAAGTCTGCAACACTCACCAATGTGGTTTTGCCTCAAAAAGCAAAAGCTTCTCCGGACCCGAAAACGATAAAGGATTGGTCAGTTCCGCAAAAAATCAAGGTGACTGCCGAAGATGGTTCTGAAAAGAGCTGGGTGATTGTTGTATCTGCAATAAAGAGCAATGCGACGGACTTGCAGTTGCTTTTCAAGGATCAGTTTAAGGTGAACCGTTCCCAGGATACAGTTTATATCAAGTTGAAAAACGGCTCCTCCATAGGGTCTGCCGCCATTGGTTCTTGGAGTGTTTCTGCTGGGGCTTCTGTTGATCCTGTGCCTAGCGCTGTGAAAGCCTGGAAAGATTACCAATCCTTCAAGGTAACTGCCGAAGATGGAACGGTCAAGACCTGGGTGCTTGCTCTTTCGATAGCTGCTGCCGATGAAAAGGTTTCTAGCGACAAGGAGCTGGTTTCTATTTCTGCGGTCGGTGAAGAATCTGCGGCAACGATTGACAAAACCCAAAAGACGGTGGAACTGCACTTGACGGCAAAATCAGACATTTCAGCAGTCAAGGTTTCGTTGAAGGTTTCAGAATCGGCATCTCACAATTTGCCTGAAGTTGTTGACCTTCGCGATGCCGTGATGTTTACGATTACTGCTGAAGATGCATCGACTGAAACTTGGACTTTGACCGCATCACTCCCTCTAGAACCCCCGCAAGTTTTGTCCGCCAAGATTTCGGGCAAGCAGGCTGTTATCGATAATGACGACATGTCCATTCATGTAGATTCGTTGCCGTTCCGTACGGATTTAACCTCTTTGGAACTGACAGAACTTAAATTGTCCAAGGGGGCGACGACCGAAGGTTTCTCTGTTGGCAGCAAGTATGATTTTGGCGCAGGGCAGACATTGGTTGTGAAAAACACTGCAGGAGAATCGGTAACCTACAGGGTAAAGGCCGGATATCAATTGCCTGGAAGTGATTTCAATAACTGGAGTGGTGATGACCCTAAGCCAGATTCTGTATGGAATAATGCCAACACGATTCTTACCACGACTAAGAAGATTTCCGAGGGTTCCATGATTGGAGCCGAAATTAAGACAGGCGAAACTTTGGGAAAAGTGGCTAGTGGCAGCCTTTACACGGCCGTATTCAATCCCAAAGGAGTAGGTCTTTTGTCTATGGCGAATGCCAATACTTGGCCCGATGGTAACGAACTTCTGGACTTTGGTAAGCCGTTCGCCGCCCGCCCCGAATATATGGAAATAAAGATTTCTTATTCGGGAAGTGGGGATAGTTGCGACGCGTACATTCTGTTGGAAAATCGTACAGGTGACAAGAACGTCAACAGAAAAACGAGTGATGTAAACAAGTTGGTGGCCAGTGCCTGGTACCGTTCTACAAAAGATGACAATACGGGACGAACCAATCCAGATGTGGTCAGTGTTTCTGAGCCCGATGCCAACGGAATGCGTACAATACGGTTGAAGCTAAAATATGGCACTCCTTTGTCGGGATCGCCTATAGAGAAATCCTCAACTTTCAATACTACGTTGCAATCCAGCAATAAGAGTGCGGTGAACAATGGCCTGATTCAGGGAACGGGAGAGGAACCCGTCACTCATATTCGCGTGGTCTTTGCTTCTAGTGCCGACGGAAACCACTATGTGGGTACGAAGAACGCAACCTTAATTGTGGACGAAATGCGCCTAATTTATTAGCACCGTGCGTTCAGAACCGTTTTGCCCTCGATTTGTGTCGGGGCTTTTGCTATATTTGGGCTAGGAGGATTTTATATGGCAGTTTTGAACCTTTCTGCAGCAAAGTTTGACGAGGTGATCCGCTCGGGTCAGCTGGTATTTGTGGATTTCTGGGCCACCTGGTGCCGCCCGTGCATGATGATGGGCCCCATCATCGAGGAGCTTGCCGGCGATTACGAAGGCAAGGCCATCATCGCCAAGATGAATGTGGATGACGACGGCGTCAAGGACATTTGCGCCCGCTACGGCATCACCAACATCCCCAACATGAAGCTGTTCAAGAACGGCGTAGAGGTGGGTAACGTAGTTGGGGCCGTTCCCAAGGCCACGGTCAAGGGTGTCATCGACAAGAACCTTTAGTCCAGGGTGTCATCCTGAGCGGAGCAACGAAGTTGCGTAGTCGAAGGATCCAGACCTGTTTTTTATATGTTAACTAAACGCTTAATCGTCTGTCTTGATGTCCGGGACCGCAAGGTCACGAAGGGCGTCAAGTTCAAGGGCAATATCGATATCGGCGACCCCGTGGAGATGGGGGCGCAGTACAGTGCCGACGGTGTTGACGAGTTGGTCTTTTACGACATTACTGCCAGTGCCGAAAACAGACCCTGCGACATGGAAATGATCCGCCAGATTGCAAAGCGGGTGTTTATCCCCTTCGCCGTTGGCGGCGGAATCCGCAACTTGGACGACATGCACCAGGCCCTGTTGGCCGGAGCTGAGAAGGTAAGCGTGAACAGCCTTGCGGTGCTGCACCCCGAAATTATTGCCGAAGGGGCCAAGGCCTTTGGCCGCCAGTGCGTGGTGCTGGGCATGGACGCCAAGTTCGTAGGCGTTTCCGAAAAGTTCAAGAGCGGTTACGAAGTGTATATTCGCGGTGGCCGCACGCCTATGGGCATCGACGCCGTGGAGTGGGCCAAGAAGGCCGAAGATTTGGGCATTGGCGAAATCTGCCTGAATGCCATCGATACCGACGGCGTGCGTAACGGCTACGAGCTGAACATTACCGACCAGGTGGCGCGTGCAGTACAGGTGCCCGTCATCGCCAGCGGTGGCGCTGGAACTCCGGCCCACATTGTGGACCTGTTCGCAAAGACCGCTGCAGACGCAGCACTGGTGGCCTCCATGGTCCACTTTGGCGATTACACCGTCCCGCAAATCAAGAGAGAAATGCTTGCCGCAGGAATTCCCGTCCGCAAGAAGATGAACGGCGAGGTGTAGCGTGAATCCTTCCGTCGCAGTAAAGATTTTCGAGGCCGGTCGCAGTGCCGGTGCGGACTTCGTGGAAATTTTCGAAGAGGAGACCCGCGGTTCCGCCCTGGGTCTCAGGGACCGCAAGATCGAGACGGCTACCGCCGGCACGGATTATGGCATTGGCATTCGCTTGTTGTATGGCACCGAGGTGCTTTACGGTTTTACCAGCGACGAAAGTGAAGAAGCCCTGGTAAAGTTGGTGCAGACTCTTGCCTTCGGGCGCATCGCTTCAAGTTCTGCGCAAAATTCTGGTTGGGCAAGTGTTGCGGAAGGTTTCGAGTTCGCCCCGCAAAAACGGGTGTCGGACTACAACGCTGCCGCCTTCAAGGACCCGCGGGTCTTGGGCCAGGCGGTCAAGCAGGATTTTCTTTTCCGCGCAGACGAAGCCGCCCGAAAGGTATCGGACAAGGTGGTTCAGGTGGCGGCTTCCGTGACGGACTGCTGCACCACCATCAACTTGTTGAACAGCGAAGGTCTGAACCTGACGCTTGATCGATCCCGCCTTCGCGTGAACGTGACGGTTACCGCCACGGACGGCACGGAACGCCTGACTACTCACGAGTCGCCGGGCGCCTTGGGCGGTTACGAACTGCTCCCGAATTATTCTCCGGAGGCCCTTGCGACGGAATCGGCGGAACGGGTGGTGCGCATGCTGAGTGCGGGCTACATCAAGGGCGGCCAGATGCCGGTGGTCATGGGGAATGGCTTTGGCGGTGTGATTTTTCACGAGGCCTGCGGACACCCGCTAGAAACGGAAGCGGTCCGTCGAAATGCAAGCCCCTTCTGCGGCAAGCTGGGGCAGGCTATCGGCCAGCCTTGCCTTACCGCCATTGACGACGGAACTCTGGATGGCGTGTGGGGGAGCCTCAAGTTTGACGACGAGGGCATGCCTACCCAGCGCACTGTCTTGATTGAAAACGGAATCTTGAAAAGTTACATGAGCGACCGCGTAGGGGCTGCCGAAGTAGGTGTGGCCCGCACGGGTTCGGCCCGTCGCGAAAGTTACAAGTACGCTCCCGTGAGCCGCATGCGGAACACCTTCATCGCTCCCGGCAAGGACAGCTTCGACTCCATGATTCAAAGCATGGACTACGGCCTTTACGCGGCCCGCATGGCCGGCGGTTCCGTGAATCCCGCCACCGGCGAGTTCAACTTTGCGGTAGATGAAGGTTATGTTGTTCGCAACGGAAAGATTTGCGAACCCGTGCGCGGGGCGACCCTTATAGGCAAGGGCCACGAAATCATGCCCCGCATCAGCATGGTAGGGAGCGATTTGGAACTGGCTACAGGCGTATGTGGAGCCTCTTCGGGTCACGTGCCCGTGACAGTGGGACAGCCCACCATCAAGGTGGACCAGATCCTTGTGGGCGGAAGGTAATTACGTTTTCCCTCTGCTCATAAAGAGCCCCTATAAGACTCGATTTCTGAATATACCTTTTTTATGCGGG
>JAEDLI010000072.1 GCA_016295375.1 Fibrobacter sp.
AGAGCAGTTTCGGCAAGCTGGACAGCCTCTATATCGCAGAGCAGTTCAGCAAAAAGAGCAACGACGTCACCCTGAAACCGAACGCCCACTACAAGAAGGGCGACACCCTGACATTTTCCGGTAGCACCGGCATCGGGAACCCCCACCTGCACCTGGAAATCCGCCAGGGCAAGAACAACGTGATTTCTCCCTGCAGAAACGGAGTCTATTGCGGCGACACCCTGGACCCGCAAATTTTCGGCATGGCCGTGTGGCAAAAAGACGACATGGCAGTCACTGGCCCCGAAGCCCTGGACAAGGGCTGCGTAGAATACCCCGGCTGGAAAAAGGAGAAGGCCTACCTGGCGGTAAAGATTGCCGACTACAGCCGCCACCCCAAGGAGAATCCCATGTCTATCCGCAGGCTCACCCTGTGGGAGGGCAAAAAGAAGGCCTACGAAAAAATCCAGGACACCCTGACCTACGGCAACATGCTGAAAATCCGAACGGAACTGCTGTGGGCCGAAGAGGCGGACACCGCCGGGGACTGGCACTTTGTAGATGCCGTCCTGAGGGCTGGCTCCAAGTACCGAGTAGAAGTAGAAGACATGGTGGGCCGAAAAACTTCACGGGAATTCACCTTCCAGGATTCCTGTGCGGCAAACTCCCCCATATTGCAAAAGCAGGTGCAGGAATCTCCCCTGTACAGCTTTATGAGCCGGAGCATGCTGGACCTCGCCCTCTGCGACAAAGGCCAAAAGTTCTCAGTGATGGACAGCTCCAAGAACACCCTTGACGAAGACCTGTGCAAGACCTTCCCCCACCGGGGAGTCACTCTCGGGAAAATCGTCCAGAAGTTCCCCAAGGCCAGGTTCATCGGACACAAGACCGGGACCATCGCCATGCACACCGTGCACCAAGACGAAAAGACAGTGCTGTGGAACACGCCCCTGGACAGTGTCGCCATTTCCCAGAAGATTACCAAGCTCCGCAGCGCCTTCGGTAACGAGACCCAGGTGCTGGCCGTCACCAAGACCCACACCGACAGCCTGGACTTTTACGAGTTCCACCCCAAGGGCCTCCACTTTACGGGCCGCTGGGAAGTCTGCCTGGACCCCGGCAAGGAATCCGCACCGCTCTACTGGCTGGGCGAGACCAGCCGCCGCTGGTTTATCTTTAGCAAGCAGGAGGGCACAAGCAAGCGCTGCGCCCAGGTAAACGAGCTTAGGGACCTTGCAAACATCCCGAACAAGACTGCGCCCACCCTGGGTACCCCCTACTGGGGCAAGTCATTCATCTTGGGCAAGGAACTGGACGTGCTGCGTATCCCGACCCTGTTCCGCTACGACGGATTCGAGAACGGCAACTCCATACAGACCACCGTGAACGGCAACTGGATTCCTACCGAATACGATTCCGAACCCCGCGAAATCGTGCTGGACGGGCGCCGCCTCAAAAAAGGCGACAAGCTCCACATCCAGCTGGAAGACGAAGCCCACAACAAGGCGGAATACGACGTGGTAGTGCCGAAGTAGTTGTGAGTTTTGAGTTGTGAGGTAATAGTGCCGCTGGGGACAAGAGGTGTCATCCTCACGAAGGTGAGGATCCGCTTGCGGAAAAACAGAATAGGTTTTAGAGGCTAGAAAAACAATAAAACGTCTTCTTTATTTCTATACTAATAACTAGAAACTATCAACTAGTAACTACATTTGCAATCCATGCGTCTGACTTTTACAAAAATCATCTTCGCAGTGGCCCTGGCCTATTCCGGAGCCTTTGCCCAGGAACTGTGTCCGCATTTTCTTTTGGACAAGGACCTGGTGGTAAACGTAGAAGGCCGGTTCGTAAATGAGGCCAAGAGCCGCACCAGCATGGACATCCAGTGGAGGCACCATCCGGAGGCCCTGGACACTTTCTACGTGAGTTTCCCAAACGCCAAGCCCTTCCGTTTTATTACCGCGGGGGCCTACCGCTACATGGAATTCGAGAACCCGAAAGTCAAGCGGCAGCTGGGGCTGCACCACCTGCGGGAGACTATCGGCAATACCCCCCTCAGGCTAGACGACCTGGAGCTCCTCGCCAACGGGGCGTTTCTCTGCAAGGACACTACGGAGCAGCCCGCCACCGTCCTCTCGACCGCACTTTCCAACATGTGGTGGTCCATGTCCGTCAACCGGCTAGAAGAACCGGACAGCGTCTCCATGAGGGGTGCCTACAAAGAAAGCAGGCTTTTTAGAATCGGGCAGTGGAAGGACTTTTTGGGAACGAGGATCCCGATCTTGATCAAGCTTTCGAACGAAAAATACCGGGGCGACCTTTGGGTGCGTTCCGCCTACACCGCCGAGGCCCTGAAAGAAGACCCCATAAAGTCCCGCTACAAGAACGGATTCAACGGCCTATTCCGAAAGGTCCCGGGAGAGGGTAAACGGAAAATACCCCTCATACTCAAGCTGAACCAGGAACTCCTGCGCAACTGAGCCGTCATAGAACCTGGACTTGTGCCGTTTCCAGCCGCCGAACTGCAGCGTGACGCTGTTCAGCCCATTGTTCCAGGACAGTTGCGGACCAGCCTTGATTATCCCGTAACCCAGGGATTCCTTTTCTACGGAGCCGCCCTTGCGCAAGTAACCTGTGCGTAGGAAGTTCGTCTCGAAAACGCCCGCAAAGTATTCGTTGAAGGCCAGGCGACCGTAGAACTGCAATTCCATCAAGAAATCCCTGTTGAATATGGGCATGTTTCGCTTGTAGTCGTAGCTCTTGCCCTCGAAATCCGTGGTGATGTCCGACAGCACGTAATGGACTCCCACCCCAAGTAGGGACCCGGCCTTGAAAAAGTATTCCACCGAAGCGCCAAAGTCAAACAGCTGGGAATAATCCCAGGCCACGGAATCGCTTTTGCGCACGTTGTCCGAAATGTAATCGGCATTCCAGGTTTCTGCGATGTGGCCCGAGCCTTCCACATCGGAGGTCACCATTTCCAGGTTGGAATTGAAGTAGAGGTAACTCTCGTACATGAACGTCACCTCCAGCTGGGGGTTCGTCCTGAGCGGTCTAAGGCCGAGACCTGCAGTATAACCGCCATAAAAAGGAGATACTTCCAAGGAGGCCGCCATTTTCAGGTAGGTGGGCGTAACGCCCAAGGCATCGCCGTAATTCAGGCTATCCAGGGGTTCAAGCCAGGTATAACGCAAAGAACCCTCGGCCTGGGGAAGCCACTGCCCCCACACGAAGGGGGTGTTGCCCATGAGCCGCCACGACAGGTTGGGGCCATACCTGAAGCCGTTCTGGGCACTCTGGTTGAAGTCGCCGGCCAAGGCCGGTGCGGCAAACACCACAAGCACCACGAGAAAACGGGCCAATGTCATGCGAATCGCAATCATTTCAGCCAAAAAATAAAAATAATTGCCACTTTTGCTCCACAAATTCTTATTATTAGGGGCAAATAAATCTTTATAGGAGAATCTATGAAACTCGCACATATTTGCCTCCTGGGGCTCTCCGCCATGCTGTTCTGGAGCTGCGCCAGCCGCTATTCCTCTCCGGTCCTTATCGAACGTGGCGAAGGCCGCAAGGAATACGAACGTGAATATTTCGCCATCAAGGAAAGCATGGGCATCGACAAGCGCCTGAAAGACGTGTTCAAGCAGGGCTATATCGAAGAAGGCATGACCAACGACATGGTGAACCTCCTGTGGGGACCTCCTGACCACGAAAAGACCGACGATTCCACCAGCGTGTGGGAATACTACACCCGCGAAGGGAACCTGATTACCCGCCTTTTCTGGAAGCACCCCGACGAAGCCCGCCTCAAGGGCTACGAAGAGGAATGGATCCTGGTGAAGATCGAGGGCGACCGCTACGGCGGCTCCCCGGCCCCCACTTCCAGCAAGTCCAGCAACTACTAATTTGAGCAATCGTCCCGGCCTAGAGGCCGGGATTTTTGCACCCTCCGGCTACATTTGTCATGCCCGCCTTGAGCGGTCATCGCCTTTTTTATAGCCAAAAGCCACGCCGGACTACCCCTTGCGGTCATTTTTTTCTAAATTTACGCCCGTTAAATTTAAACCCTCCAAGGAGTATCTATGCGTCAGTATATCATCGCTGGTAACTGGAAAATGAACAAGACCGTGAGCGAATCTGTGGAACTCGCCAAGGCCATCGTTGAAGCCGTCAAGGACGTGAAGAAGACCGAAGTGGTCATCGGACCCACCTACCTCGCCGCCGCCAAGGTCGCCGACGTGATCAAGGGCACCAACGTGAAGCTCGCCATCCAGGACATCCACTGGCAGGACCAGGGCGCATTCACCGGTAAGGTTTCCGTGGACATGGTCAAGGAAATCGGCGCCGACTACATCATCATCGGCCACTCCGAACAGCGCCAGTATTTCCACGAAACTGATGAAACCGTGAACCTGAAGGTCAAGAAGACCCTCGCCGCCGGCATCAAGCCCATCATCTGCATCGGCGAAACCCTCGACGAACGCAACGGCGGCAAGCTGGAATCTGTTCTCAGCACCCAGGTCAAGGGCGCCTTCAAGGACGTTTCCGCCGAAGACGCTGCCAAGTGCGTGCTGGCCTACGAACCCGTGTGGGCAATCGGTACCGGCGTGGTCGCTACCGACGAACAGGCCCAGGACACCCAGGCATTCGTCCGCTCTGTGGTTAAGGAAATCTACGGCGAAGCCGTTGCCGAAGGCATGCGCATCCAGTACGGCGGCTCCATGAAGCCGGGTAACGCTGCCGGCCTCTTGGCCCAGAAGGACATCGACGGTGGCCTCATCGGCGGTGCAGCCCTCAAGGCAGACACCTTCAAGGGTATCATCGACGCTGCCGAAGCCCGCTAAGACGCTGCGGCAAAGCCACAAACATTTAACCTAAGGTAAAAGACTATGACAACACTCTTTTGGATTGGTATCGTCCTCCACGTGTTCCTCTGCCTGTTCCTCATGCTGCTCGTGCTCGTGCAGAACGACAAGATGGGAGGCCTTGCAGGTCTCGGCGGAATGACTTCTCAGTCTGCATTCTCCACTGCAGGTGCTGCCACCTTCATCCAGAAGCTCACCCGCGGCGTGGCCGTGCTGTTCTTTATCGTGGTGTTCGCCCTCGGCCTGATTACTGCCAAGCAGGACCAGGCTGTGGAAGAATCTTCGATGCAGAAGGCGACTCGCGAAAACGCAGCCCAGCAGGCTCCCACCATTCCGGCCCTGCCCGGTGACTTTGCGGCTCCTGCAGCCGACGTCGCTCCCGCAGCTCCGGCTGAAGCGCCTGCTGCTGCACCCGCCGCAGAGTAAGTGTTTGCGGGAGCAATCCCGACAGTCCAACCGCTTATGGAAGTCCGCCCTGCTCTTGCGGGGTGGATTTTTTTGCGGCAAATCCGCAGTGTATGAGGTCGGGCCTTCGGCCCTCTGAGGAGTGAGTACGGCGCTTCGCGCCTTTGAGGTTTTATGGTCGCGCCGTTGGCGCCATATTTTAACTCAAAGCACTGCAAGTGCGACCTCACAGCTCAAAGGCTTGCAAAGCAAGCCGACCTCATACCTCTTTTCTACCTTTCTCCCAGAGGTTTTTACAATGCAAAACAATCTAGTCGCTCCCGTTGGCATTTTGGGTTTTGGCGTCGAAGGCCAGAGCTCCTTCAACTACCTGGTCCGCACGGGCATCAAGGACATCGTGGTCATGGACAAAAACCCGGTGAACTTGCCTGCCGTCCCCGCCGGCGTAAACGTGAAGACCTTCAGCGGAGAGGGCTACCTGGACGGGCTCAAGGACTGCGTGACCGTGGTGCGCTCCGCAGGGGTTTACCCCATGAGTCAGGAACTGTTCAAGTTCCAGATGAACGGCGGTCTCATGACCAGCCAGATTCAGCTATTTTTAGAACAAACTAAGTCTAAGAAGACAGTAGGCGTCACCGGGACCCTCGGCAAGGGCTCTACCGTAAGCATGATCAGCCACATCCTGACCAAGTGCGGCGTGAACAATGAAATTGGCGGGAACTTCGGCGTGCCCGCCCTGGACCTTCTGGAAAGGTCAACCGCCGACCGGGTGAGCATTCTGGAGCTTTCCAGTTTCCAGCTCATGACCCTGTCCATTTCGCCGGACGTAGCCGTAGTGCTCCGGGTCTCCACCGAACACCTGGACTGGCACAAGACCGTAGAGGAATACCGCGACGCCAAGGCGAACCTGGTCCGCTGGCAAAAGCGGGACGGGGCCTGCGTGTACCTGAAGGACGCAGCCCCCACCGCCAAAATCGCTTCTGAAAGCCCGGCCAGAATAAAGTACGCCGTCGCCCTGGCCGACGGCCCGAGTGCAGGCGAAGGCGATGCCGTCATCGAAGGCGCCACCCTGACTATCGGCGGCGAAAAACTGTTCCTCTCCGACTGCAAGGTGCGGGGAATCTACCAGCTAGAGAACATGGCGGCGGCGACGCTTGCCTGTAAGGCCCTGGGAATCCGGGTGGCGGACGCCCTCGAGGCCCTCAAGACCTACGAGACCCTCCCCTTCCGCATGGAATTCAAGGGCGAAAAAGGTGGCATCGAGTTCTTCAACGACAGCTACGCCACCCGCCCCGACGCAACCATCGCCGCCACCGCCAGCATGGACCGTCCCTTCGCGCTGATTCTCGGCGGCTCCGAAAAGAACGCGGACTTTACCGAACTATCGAACATCCTTGTAAAAGAGCGCACGAACCTAAGGCGCATCGCCCTCATCGGAGCCACCGCCGAACGCATGCTGGAATCCCTGTCGCAGGCCGGCCTCGAAACGGCAGGCGAAAACGGGAGCGGCATTCAGGCCGCCATCTTCCCCACCCTGGAAGAGGCGTTCCAGGACAGCCTGTCCATCGGCAAGGGTGGCATCGTCATCATGAGCCCCGCCTGCGCCAGTTTCGGCCTGTTCAAGAACTACAAGGAACGGGGAAAGGCCTTTGACAGGTTGGTGGAAGACTATGGCTAAGCCGTAGTCTTAGTTACTAGATTGTCTTATATCAAGAAACTTCTTGAAAACCGCAACACTAGTAACTCAGAACTCGTAACTGCCGCGTAGCGGCCCCAGTAACTGCGTAAAAATTTTCAATTTTTACGCCCTCCCCCTTTACAAGCGGGTCACTTTAATCTAAATTTGACCCGTTCCATTAAGGACCACGCGGTCGTGGTGGAATTGGTAGACACGCTAGCTTGAGGTGCTAGTGGGAGCAATCTCATGACAGTTCAAGTCTGTCCGACCGCAGAAGAGACCCGGCTTTATCGCCGGGTTTTCTTTTTTCTATTTTTTGAACGAACATCAATCACCTTTTACTATTCATTTGGACTGGATCCTTCGTCGCTGCACTCCTCAGGATGACGCTTCTTGTCCCCAGCCGCCCTAATACCTATTACCTATCCCCTAAATCCTAGATCCTAGCCCCTATTCCATGAACCGCTTTGAACTTTTAAAGACATCCAAGAAATCCAAGGCCCGCCTGGGCGTGGTCCATACCGACCATGGCGACGTCACGACGCCGATTTTTATGCCGGTAGGTACCGAAGCCACCGTCAAGGCGGTAACCCCTGCCCAGCTGAAGGACATCAAGGCAGAAATCATCCTCGCCAACACCTACCACCTGTACCTGCGCCCCACCACCCCCCGCATCGCAAAGGCGGGGGGCATCCACAAGTTTATGGCCTGGGACGGCCCGGTGTTAACCGACAGCGGCGGATTCCAGGTATGGAGCCTGAAGGATTTGCGCAAGATTACTCCCGAAGGCGTGGAATTCCGGAGCATTCTGGACGGCTCGAAACACTTCTTTAGCCCCGCAAGCGTCATGAACGCCCAGCGAGAAATCGGCGCCGACATCATCATGGCCCTGGACGAGTGCACCCCCTTCCCCAGCACCGCGAAGGAGGCGGAACACAGCCTGAATTACACCCTCAAGTGGACTGCAGAAGCCATGCAATGGCTCAAGGAACACCCGCCCATCCACGGTTACGACCAGCAGTTCTTCGGCATCATCCAGGGCGGTATGCACAAGAATCTGAGGCAGCAGGCCATCGAACGCATCGCGGAACTCGGGCCCGACGGATTTGCCATGGGAGGCCTCTCCGTAGGCGAGCCCACCGAAACCATGTACGAAATAGCGGATTTCTGTACCGACATCCTGCCCCAGGACCATGCCCGCTACGTGATGGGCGTGGGCACGCCCTGGAACCTGCTGGAACTTATCGAGCGGGGTGTGGACATGTGCGACTGCGTAATGCCCACAAGGAACGCCCGCAACGGTATGCTGTTTACCAGCGAGGGCGTTTTGCGCTACAAGGCCGCCCGCCATGCCGAGGAATTCGACAAGCCCGTGGACCCCAACTGCGACTGCTATTGCTGCCGGAACTTCAGCCGGGCGTACCTGCGCCACCTGCACCACGCCGGAGAATCCCTGGGCTTTACGCTGGCCAGCATCCACAACCTGCATTTTTACCTGCACCTGATGCGGGAGGCCAAACGGCACATCGCCGAAGACACCTTCGAGGAGTGGAAAAAGGAACAGTGCGAAATTCTACAGCGGGACCTGCAGTAACCACCAGCTAGGCCCAGTCTTGCTCAACTCCATCTACATCGAGATTACCGACGCCTGCAACCTGAACTGCAGTTTTTGCCCCTGCGGAAAATCGGCTCATTCGCCGTGTGGCAAAACTGTTGCAAAAAGTGCGCCAACAAGTTCTGGCGCCCACCGCACCTTCATGGATTCCGCCCTTTTCGAACGGTGTATCCAGCTGGCGGCCCTCCATGCCGAAAACGTCTATTTCCATATTTTGGGAGAGCCCACGCTCCACCCCGGATTCGTACATTACCTGAAGGCGCTAGAGTCCACGCCGCTGAAGCTGAACCTGACCACCAACGGCTCCACAATCGCCCGGGTGGGCAAGCACCTGCTGCAAAGCGGGGCACTCCGGCAGGTGAACTTCTCCACCCACGCCTACGGGGAACTCGGGCCAGACCAAGCACAGACCTACCTTCAAGACGTGCTGGACTTTTGCCAGATGGCTCTTGCTGAGCGCCCCGACCTGTACCTCAATCTAAGGCTCTGGAACGCGGGAGACTTTCCCGACGCAGACCGCCAGCGGGGCTGGAACCGCCTGATGCTTGCCCAAGTCGCACAGACCTTCGGCCTCGACGGCAAAGACGTTCTAGACCCAGAACATTTCTGCAGCCGACACAAGAGCTTTCCCGTCCAGGGCAGGCTCTACCTGCATCAGGATTCCCGCTTTGAATGGCCTAGTTTAGACGAGAGACGTGGTTCGACAGGCTCACCAACCTTGGTGCGGGGGACATGCCACGGGTTGGATACTCATATAGGAATCCTTCACGACGGGCGGGTAGTGCCCTGCTGTCTGGATTACCAGGGGCAAATCACCCTGGGAAACATCCAAGAACAGTCCCTGACCGAGATATTAAAAAGCCCCCTCACCCAAAATCTGCGCGAAGGCTTCCAAAAGCACGAATTGCGCCACCCGTTGTGCCAAAACTGCTCTTTTTGCAGGCGTTTTAAATAAGGGCACGACCCGTGCCCCCTCCATTGTCATCCCGGCCCATCCCGCTGTCATGCCCGGCTTGACCGGGCACCTCCTATCCCTACCATCACCCTCTCCCTTCGTCATCCTCGCGCTCCTTCCTTGTCATGCCCGGCTTGACCGGGCATCCCCTTGCATCTGTAAAATCCGCACCGTAAACAAAATTTTCAGGCATATTTCGCCTCAAAAAATCGTCTTATACATAGACGGGTGCCTTCCCTGTCTGCGATACGGGCGCGTTCCCGCCATAAACGGATTAAAATGAAAAAAAAAGAAAACCTTGTAGAGTCGGATATCCGCGATATCGCTCACGAATTCAACGTGATTGTGGACTCCGTGAAAGATGACAAGAGTAATTTCGTTCACGACAGATACTTTAGGTTCGCCTTTGCAAAGCCCTCCCGCATGGTGGAACTCCTGACGCTGTTTTCACGTCACAATCCCTCGCTCAAGGCATTCCTAGACACCATCGACCTTGCAAGCTTGCGAGGATCGAGCGAAAATCTTTCCAGTGACAAGCATGCAGGCTCTGCGGACCTCGTTTTCAAGGCGAATCTCAAGGACGGCGGCATCACCGGGCTCTACGTGGGAATCATCGCCGAGCACAAGTCCACCAACAGGGACAATGTATTTCTCCAGATTTCGGAGTATTATCACCACCTGTTCCTGGAGCGCGGAAAGGACGTGCCCGTGGTGGCATTCATCGTCTATAACGGAGAGGATGGCTGGAATCCGCTCAGCGAAACGCGGTTTCCGAACTATCCCGAATATTACCACGACATCGGATTTCCTTTCAAGGTGGAATTCTTGGATGTGGGGCACGCCATCGACGATGCGGAATTGAAGGCTCTTTCGCCCATTACCCTTGTCGCTCTTACTGCAATGAAGTATATTTTTGATGTCGAGAAATTCTCGGTTTCCTTCCGCGAGGCGGCAATTCACCTGCTCAAGATGCAGAATACCGATGAGGGGAAGGATTTTATCAAACAGTCGCTTTCGTATTTCTTTTGGAAGTGGCCCTACAAGAGCGAGGTAATCAAGATGGATAGTCCGGAAGCCATTGCGAACAAGGGTTACGAAACCTTCGGTGAGCATTTCTTCAATGCAGGCGAGGCAAAAGGCGAGTCCAACGCTATCAGTGTATTCGAGAAACTGGGCGCTTCCCCGGAAATGATTGCCGAGGCCAAGGCGATGCTTGCAGCGCTTCCGAACAAGTAATCGCCATCGTCATCCTCGCACCTTCTTTGTCATCCTCGCGGAGGCGAGGATCCGCTAGAATCAATTAATCAGCAATAAAGGGGGGAATGCCTTCCCCCTGATTTCTGTTTCGACAGGCATTGCGTAAAACAAGGTTGGCGAGCCTGTCGAACCATCCATCACCCCCTTCTCCTAGGGGGTTGTCATCCCGGCCTAGTGCCGGAACCCCCTAACACCCCCGACTTCTCCCGATGGACCTATAAAATCAGGTTTTTGAGGCGATTTATATGTCTCCAAGAAGGCGGTGCGTTCGACATGTACCTATAAAACTGGGAAAAAATGTCTTTTTATATGCCCTTTTCCCATACAAACTAACAGAATTTCTCCAAAACAGACCGTTTTTCGGCCCTTTTTCTGAGCATGATGCCTCAAAAAGGCCACTCCGAGGCAATTTTTTGATTTCAGGGGCATATAAAAGTGGCAAAAAACACTGTTTTATAGGTCCAATTCTCAAAAAATGGCTGTTGAAGGAAGTTGGCGATGGCAGGGTTAGGAAGCGTCCGACCAAGTCGGGCATGACAAAGGTTGGGGCAAGTGATCCCGGCACTGTAGCCGGGACGACCATAGCGGGGCAGGGTGTCAGCGGACAAAAAAGCCCGCTCAAAATGAACGGGCTGCTTAGGCTTTTACTGTTGCGCGGGTTATGTGTCCGGCGATTCGATTTCCTTCTTGAGTTCGAGGACGGTTGACTGGGGAAGCCCTGTGTTGCGGGCCACTTTTTCAACAGAATCCCCGTCCAGAAGGAAGTTCTTTGCTACTTCCTTCGCCTTCTTCCGTGCCGCACCGTATTCCCAGTACGACTTGTCTATGTCTTTCATGATGTTGCTGAGCATATATCCAGCGCTAAAATTACACAATTTCACCTCGTTTTGCAATACCCTGAACACGGGATCGCCCGCGAATTCGCTGAAATCGGCCTCGCGGTTGAGCGTATCGATGGCACGGAGCCACTGGGCGATGCGGCTGCGGTCGCCCGCGAACTGTTCGGCGTGCCTAAGGAACTTGTTCACCTCGACGAGCGTCACCGTCTGCCGTTCGAAATAAACGCGCTGCTCCTGGTTGCGCAACTGCACCGTGTGGAGGTAGTTCGGTGAACCCTTGAAGGCGTCGAAGAACTGGAAACTCACCACGTGCAGGTTCTCGAGCGGGGTGAAATCGCCCGGCTTTTCCATACTGCCCGTAAGGCGCGCCACATAGAGGACCAGGCGGTCGCTGTACAGCGAATCGTTGTTCTCGTGCTGGACGTCGATGGAGATGCGGTCGCGGGGCACGCCGTTTCCGCGGTCGTTGGTCAAGAGCAGGTCGGGTTCGACACTACGGTATCCCAGTTCGCCTGGAACGAAGGGGTTCACGAGTTGCGGATTTTCAATGCGGTCCGAGCCCACGAGATTCAGCGCCGCGTTGATGAGGTCGGTGGTAAGCATCAGGTTTTTCTCGCTGGCGAGAATCTTCTTGATGCATCCGTCTTTGTAGAAATAGACGTTCCGGTGCTCGTATTCCTTGACGATGGCATCGACATCCCGGCCGTTGTCGTTTGCGGTCTTGAGTTTCTTGAGAAAGATTGCGAATTCTTCT
>JAEDLI010000010.1 GCA_016295375.1 Fibrobacter sp.
CCCACAAGAATCGGGTCGGCCATGTCGTGCACGCGGGCCGTACCGTTCTCCTTCACGATAAGGATCTTGTCCTTTTCGCCGAATTCGCCGATGCGGTCGCCCCTTCTCTGGGTGCTGATGAGTCCGGAGAGGGCGTCAAAGTACAGCACGCGGGCCCCAAGGGTGCTTACGCCCTTGCGGATGCGCTTGACTGTCTTGACCGGGTATTTGGTGACGATGTTGCCCATGGCGCCGCGGCCCTTCACCTCGATGGTGCTGAAATCCACTTCGAAGTTGAGCTTGGTGCGGGGGCGGGGCTTCAGGGTCACTTCCACCACTTCGGCTTCGCCGTTCAGGTTGCTGGACATGTACAGCAGGCGGCTACCGGGCTTGTTCTTACCCATGTAGTAATCCTTGTCGCGGGTCACGCCGCCTACGTTGAAACGCTTGATGTAGGCGGTGCCGTCCTTGCCGTCCTGGTGGATGACGTTGTAGATGTGGCGCTCGTCGTCCTTGTTGAACTTTTCCACGAGCACAATGTTCTTGCCCACGAAGTCCTTGTCGGAGACCTTCACCACCTTGAAGCTGCCGTCGGCCTTGAACACGATGAGGTCGTCGTATTCGGACACGTCGAAGAGGTATTCTTCCTTCTTCATGCCAGTGCCGAGGAAGCCTTCCTTGCGGTTCACGTAAAGCTTCTGGTTCGCAAGAGCCACGTGCACGGCGCTCACCTGGCCGAATTCCGCGATTTCCGTCTTGCGGTCACGACCTTCGCCGTACTTCTTGAGGATATTCTTGAAGTAGTTCACGGCGTAGTCGGTGAGGTGTTCCTTGTTGTAGTTCACCTCTTCAATCTTCTTGTCCAGTTCTTCCAGGAATTCGTCGGCTTTTTTGCGGTCAAAGCGGCTGATGCGGCGGACCGGAATTTCGGCCAGCTTCAGGATTTCTTCGCGGGTCACTTCCCGGCGGAGCTTGCGCACATAGGGCTTCAGGCCTTCGTCAATCAGCTGGACCATTTCGTCGTGGGTCTTCGCTTTCTTGATGACCTCGTAGACTTCCTTCTCGATGAAGATTTTCTCGAGGCTCGTCATGTGCCACTGGTCCTGCAGGTGCTTGAGCTGGTTGTCCAGTTCCCAGTCCAGCAGGTGCACCGTGTGGTCTGTGCTGAGCTTCAGGAGTTCCGTGGTGCTGCTGAATTTCGGCTTTTTGTCGATAATCACGCAGCTGTTGGCGGCTAATGTCGTCTGGCAGTCGGTAAACGCGTAGAGCGCGTCGATGACGACCTGCGGGTCGGAACCTGCCTGCAGGTGGATTTGGATTTCCACGTTTTCGGTGGTGTGGTCCACAATCTGCTTGATCTTGATTTTTCCCTTGTCGTTGGCCGCTACGATGGAGTCGATAAGGCTGTCGGTGGTGGTGCCGAAGGGAATTTCGCGGATGACCAGCGTCTTGTTGTCGAGCTTTTCGATGCGGGCTCGGACCTTCAGGCGTCCGCCGCGCTGGCCGTCGTTGTATTCGCTCACGTCGATGATGCCACCCGTGTAGAAGTCCGGGTACAGCGTGAACTTGCGGCCGCGCAGGTAGTCGATGCTCGCCTGGCACAGTTCCTTGAAGTTGTGGGGGAGGATTGTGGTGGAAAGGCCCACCGCAATGCCGTCCACGCCCTGGGCCAATAGAATCGGGAACTTCGCGGGGAGCGTCACCGGTTCCTTGGAACGCCCGTCGTAGTTCGGAATCCATTCCGTAGTCTCGGGGTTGAACATCACGTCCAGCGCAAAGTCGCTGAGCTTGCCTTCGATGTAACGCGGGGCGGCAGCCTCGTCGCCCGTAAGCGGGTTACCCCAGTTACCCTGCGGCTCGATAAGCAGGTTCTTCTGGCCCATGTTCACGAGGGCCGTGTAGATGGAGGCGTCGCCGTGGGGGTGGTAGTGCATGGTGTCGCCCACGATGCCCGCCACCTTGTGGAAGCTGCCGTCGTTCATCTCGTACATGGTGTGGAGAATGCGGCGCTGCACCGGCTTTAAACCGTCCTCGAAGTAGGGCACGGCGCGGTCGAGAATCGTATAGCTCGCGTAGTCCAGGAACCAGCCGTTGTAAAGCTTTTCCAGGTGGTTTACGTTCGAAAGTCCTAAAGTTTTCTGTTCTTCGTCCATAATAATATAAAGTTACTAGTTACGCCCTACGGGCTAGTTAGTAGTTACTAGAGCGGCTTCATGATTACCACTAATTATTAAATAAAAAAACATAAAGCATCTTGTTCTTTGAATTACTAGTAACTAGTAACTCAGAACTATTAACTCCCTATAACTCTTCTACCGCCTCGGTTCTCAGGTTTTCGACGATGTAGTCCTGGCGGGCCTGGGTGTTCTTGCCCATGTAGTATTCCAGCAGCTTGCCGAGCGATGCGTCGCTTGGCATGGTGACGGTCTCCAGGTGCATGTTTTCGCCGATAAGCAGCTTGAAGTCCTCGGAGTCCATTTCGCCGAGGCCTTTGAAGCGCGTGATTTCCAAATCTTTCTTGTTGATTTCCTTCGCGGCCTTGTCCCGTTCTTCTTCGTCGTAGCAGTAGAAGGTCTTCTTCTTGTCCTTGCGGTTGCGCACGCGGAAGAGCGGCGCCTGCAATATGTAGAGGTGTTTCTCCTGCACGAGTTCCGGGAAATACTGCAAGAAGAACGTCATCACCAGCAGGCGGATGTGCATACCGTCCACGTCGGCATCGGTGGCGATAATCACCTTGTCGTAGCGCAGGTCCTCGAGCCCGTTTTCGATGTTGAGGGCAGCCTGGAGCAGGTTCCATTCCTCGTTCTCGTACACGATTTTCTTGGAAAGGCCGTAGCTGTTCTTCGGCTTGCCGCGCAGGCTGAACACCGCCTGGGTCTTGGGGTTACGTGCCGTCGTGATGGTACCGGAGGCGGAATTACCCTCGGTAATGAATATCATGGTCTCGCTCTTGAGCGGGTTTTTGGCATCGGTGAGGTGCACGCTGCAGTCACGGAGCTTCTTGTTGTTGAGGTTCGCCTTCTTGGCGCGCTCGTTGGCGAGTTTCTTGACGCCGGCCAGTTCCTTGCGGAGCTTTTCGTTCTGCGTGATGCGTTCCAGGAGCTTCTTGGCCGTATCCTCGTTCTTGTGGAGGTAATTGTCCAGCTCGCGGGCCACAAAGTCCACAATCCAGGTACGGAGCGCGGGGCCGTTGGGGGCCGTGGTGGTGCTGCCCAGCTTTGTCTTGGTCTGGGATTCAAAAACCGGTTCCTGGATGCGCACAGAAACAGCACCCACGATGCAGTTGCGCACATCGGATGCGTCGTATTCCTTCTTGAAGTGGTCGCGCACGCCCTTTACGAGTCCCTCGCGGAATGCCGCCTGGTGGGTACCGCCCTGGGTGGTGTGCTGGCCGTTCACGAAGCTGAAGTAGTGTTCGCCTTCCTGGTTCGAGTGGGTGATGGCAAACTCGATATCTTTGCCTTTGCAGTGGATGACCGGGTAGCGGATGGTGTCGTCGGTGCGGCTGTGGAGCAGGTCCAAGAGTCCGTTCGGGCTATTGTAATCCTTCCCGTTCATCACCAGCGTGAGCCCATTGTTCAGGTAGGCGTAGTTCCAGATTTTCTCTTCCATGTAGGCGGGGAGGAACCGGAAGTTCTTGAACAGGTCGTTATCGGGCTCGAAGTAGATTTCGGTGCCGTTTTTCTCGGTGGTGGAGGTAATCTTGAAGTCCTTCACCAGAATGCCCTTGCTGAATTCGGCGCGCTTGACCTTGCCGTCGCGGAAACTTTGTACGATAAACTTTGTAGAGAGCGCGTTCACCGCCTTGGTACCCACGCCGTTCATGCCCACCGACTTCTGGAAGGCTTCGGAATCGTACTTGCCGCCCGTATTCATCTTCGACACGCAGTCGATGACCTTCTCCAGCGGGATGCCGCGGCCGTAGTCGCGCACGCGGCAGCTGTGGTCTTCCATGTCGATTTCAATTTTTTTGCCCGCGCCCATGGCGAACTCGTCAATGGAGTTGTCGATAACCTCCTTCGCGAGCACGTAGATGCCGTCGTCGGGGCTCTGTCCGTCGCCCAGCTTGCCGATGTACATACCGGGGCGGAGCCTAATGTGTTCGTACCAATCTAGAGTCTTGATGCTGTCCTTGTCGTACTTTACAGCCATTTCTTACCTTTCAAAACAAAAAAAATGCCTTTTTTCGCCAATTTTAAGAAATTTCGCGAGATTTCTTGCGGAAAATGCCCGGACTCGCGGCTCCGGTCCGCCCTTTGCCCCCAATATAGCAAAAATTTTTGTCAAAGAGTGACAATTTGTGCAGTATCCGTTTTCTTGCTGGTTTTTTCTAAAAAGGTGGGGTATTGCTATATTTAAACGGCCCGTTTTTTGATTTTAGGGAGGAGTTATGGCTATTGCGATGGAAGAGACGGTGAACCCCATGCAGTTTACCCAGGTGTTCAAGGTGACGCCGGAGATGATTGACGACAACCACCATTTCAACAACGTGTGGTCCGTGCAGTGGATTCAGGACATCGCCATCGCCCACTCCGAATCGGTAGGCGGCACCGCCCTCATGAAAAGCCTTGGCGCCGGCTGGATGATCCACGTGCAGCACATCGAATACAAGAACCAGGCGTTCCTGGGTGACGAAATCAGGGGCACCACCTGGGTGGCTGCCTACGGCAAGGTGGCCACCATTCGAAAGTGCAAGTTCGAGCGGGTGTCCGACGGCAAGGTGATTTTCGAATCCGAGACCCAGTGGGTGCTGGTGGACCTGAACCGCGGCCGCCCCATGGCCATTTCCGACGAGATGAAGAAGTTGTACGTAGAAGGGGCGTAGGGGGAAGCCTCCCCCTCGGCAAAGCCTGTAGTCTTTGCCTACCCCCTCTCCTAGGGGCTCCGCCCCTAAAACCCCGTAAGGCGAGCGTAAAACCAATCGTGCTCGCACGAAATGGTTTTACCGAGCCGCAAGGGTTTCTGTAACACCCCACACCCACCTGTCATGCCGGGCTTGTCCCGGCATCACCTTTTTATTTGGGAATTCTTTAAATTGTATTGTCTATTTTATGAATTTTTATTCAAAAAAGGGATTTATAAAAAAAAATGGCATTTTTGTATTGTTAAATATTGCATTTCTTTAAAAAATAACATATATTCCCAGGTATGCGGCCCATTACCGAATACCAGGATTATCGCGCCTACATCGCCGATTATTACGCCTACAAGAAGCGTACCTCGGCCTTTAATTGGCGTGAATTTGCGAAACTTGCCGGATTCGGTTCTCCCGTGTACCTGAAACAGGTGGCCGAGGGCAAGTTTAACCTGAGTGAATCTGCCGTTGCCCGCGTGGCCGCCGCCATGAACCTGGTGGGTTACGAGGTGGATTACTTTGGCTCCATGATCGCCTACGCCCACGCAAAGACTGAATCCGCTCGCCACGAGAACTTCGCAAAAATGGTGGCCATCGCCGAAGAGAACAAGGTGGAGGTGGTGGGGGCGGAGTCCTTCAAGTTCTTCGACTCCTATAAGAACGTGCTGTTGCGGGAACTGGCGCCTGCCATGCCCAACGCCCGCCCTATGGACATGGCTAAGGCTTGCAGGCCAGAACTCTCTGCGGCAGAAGTGTCCGACGCTCTCAAATTCTTGGTAAAAAACGGCTTCCTGACCAAGGACAAAAACGGCAATTACAGACAGTGCACCAAGTCTGTGAAGATGGATAATTCTACGGCGAAGTCCCTGGCCGCCACGGAACTCCAGCGCCAGATGGGTGAACTAGCCTTCTCTGCCATGGATTATCCGAAAACGGAGCGAGATATGACGGGCCTTACTCTCGGTATGTCCGAGAAATGCTACGCCGAGGTCGTCAAGGAACTTGCAGAATGTCGCCGTCGGATTGTGGCGTTGGTGCAAAGCGATTCCGTCGTCGAAAAAGTGTACCGCCTGAACATGCAACTGTTCCCCATGGCGAGTATCGAGTCTTGTCATTGCGAACCTCGAAGAGGCGAAGCAATCTCCGACCAAAATTTCAAACACCATAAAGGTTTAATCAAAAAACACCCTTCTCCCCCAAGGAGGAAAAAATGAATCTTTCGAAAGAAAAATTTCTCATCAAGCGTCATTCTGAGCGAAGCCACGCAGTGGCAAAGTCGAAGAATCTAGGGCGTTGCGTCATTGCGAGCCTCGTTAGGGGCGCGGCAATCTCTTGCCTGCTTTTCCTTGCCGCCTGTGGCGACGACCCTAAGGTGGGCGGCACCGAAGAAGACGCAGGCATCATCGCCATCGAAAACAAGACCGTGTCCGGAGTTTCCCAGAAGGGTCCCTTCGTGAATGGTTCCAGTGTAAAACTCTATGAAATGGACGGAGAGACCCTTGCTCCCACGGGCAAAAGTTTCCCTGGAAAGATTGCTAGCGATGATGGAAGGTTTACCGTACCCAGCATATCCCTTGCAAGTCAATATGCTCTTTTGGAAGCAAATGGCTACTTTCGTAATGAAATTACAGGAGGCAAGTCCAACGGGACAATTACCTTGAATGCCCTTACGGACTTAAGCGACCGCGAGAAGGTGAACATCAATTTGCTGACCCATCTAGAGTACGAAAGGGCACTCTATTTGGTGGGGACAGGCGTAAAGGTCTCTGAAGCCAAGAAACAGGCCGAATCTGAAATTCTGGACGCTTTTGAAATCAAGGGTGAATTTGAAAATTCTGAGGATTTGGATATTTTTAGCAGTGGCGACGGGAATGCGGCCCTTTTGGCCTTCAGTGTGCTCATGCTAGGTAATCTTACCGAAGCGGACCTGACCGAACGCCTGACCAACTTTGCGACAGATGTTGAACAGGATGGCAAGTGGGATGATGAAAAGACAAAAGCCATCATTGCCGACTGGGCTTCCGGTATGAGTCTAGCAGATGGCCTTGCTGGCATTCGTAATAATATCGCTGGCTGGAATTTCTCCAATGATGTCCCTGCTTTTGAGAAGTATGTGAATAATTTCTGGTGGCAGAACTACGGACTGGGAACTTGCGACTCGAAACGTGAAGGGGAAATTCTGCAGGCCTCCAATCTGTTGAGCGCAAATAACGGGGTGCATTTTATTTGTAATAATGCAGCCTGGCGAGTGGCGACGGATTTAGAGAAGGATACATATAAATGGTTTGAACGCAAGGGAATTGAAGTTGCAAAAACAAGTAATACTGTACCAGAATGTGTAACAGGTTCTGTTATGAAGGGCTTTGTGACAAAAATGACTTATGAATGCAAGAATGGACAATGGCTAAAAACCTATTCTTTGAACGAGTCTGTGGAATATGGTAAATTGGAAGATAAGCGAGATGGAAGAATATATAGAACTGTACAAATAGGAGGACGTACTTGGATGGCCGAAAATTTGAAATATGCAGATAGTTTGAGTTATCCGAGCATGCTTGGGAAAAGTTGGTGTTATGATAACAATCCTGATAATTGCGAAAATTTTGGAAGACTGTATTCTTGGTTTGCTGCGATAGATTCAATTTTTTGGAGTGGTTTTTGGAGTGGTGAGACTTGCGATGAAGCTGAGGATTTTGGGTATTGTGTAATGCCAGAGGTAGTTCAGGGAATATGTCCAGAGGGCTGGCATGTTATGAATTCTTCCGACTGGTACGATTTAAGAGAAACAATAGGACCTAAAGCGGAAGCTTTGCAGATGATTGGCAGCTCGGTATGGACTAATGCTTCTGATGATTATGGCTTTGGCTTGATGCCTGCTGGCAGAGTATTAGTTTACGAGAATGGCGAAGTGTCTTTTGAAGGGTTGGATAGTATTGCGAATCTTTGGGAAAGCGGTCGTGTTTTTCAGTGGGACGAACTTTGTTGTGCGGATAACATAATGATTAATGCTGATTCTTATTTGGGATCTTATCAAGATCATACAAATGATGGACGCTCCGTCCGTTGCGTCAAAGACGAAGAATAAAGCGTTAGGGATAGCGAGCCTGCGAAGCGTGACCCCCTGGGGCGGAGACTTGCTTGTAAGGCTCCGTGAGCGAAGCGAGTATAGCCCGACCCACGCCAGTGGGGAACGCCCAGATAAATTAATCGTGGAAACCTCTTGACAAAGTCTTTCTGACAATTTATATTTAGTGCACAAGCGAGTAGAATTAGCTCGCAATGACAAACAACTAAAGCCCCGCTGTTTCAGCATGTCTGCGGGGGAGGAGTAGAAGATGAATGATGCGAAAACTAGCGGTGTCGGTATCTGGCTTGACGAAATTGTCCCATGCCTCAAGGATACTGAAACTGGTGAAATAAAGGAAACGGTTGTGTTCAGGATAGAAAGTCGGTCGTTCCTGAAAAAATTCAACGAAAAGAATGGTTGGGGAATCAACTGGATTGAAGTTCCGGACAATGTCGAAATTTTCGCCCTTGCACTGAAGGAAAACAACGAAATACAGGGGCTTGTAGGGGTGAAAAATGACAAAAATTCTGTAGCGTCTTTTATTCATTGGGCTTGTACAGCACCTCGCAATAATAAGCATTTGAACGGTTCGCAAAAATACGTTGGGGTTGGTGGACATTTGTTCGCCATTGCTGCCGATAAGTCAATTCAGTGGGGATATCAAGGGGCGATTCATGGTTTTGCCCTTAACAAGGAACTACTAAATCACTATATTGATGTGTTAGGAGCCATATTCTTGGGTTCATTGCACGAATACCATTTTTTCGTGAATGAAAAGGCGGCAAAACATCTTTTGGAGACATACACCTATGAATGGAACTAAAGGACCCGTCATCTTGGCGGAATCGATGGAGGCCTACAAGGCTGTTCCCGATCCGTACAAGGATGCTCCGTCGATGCATGTCAACCTTTTGGAATTGTCCCGCTATGCGGAAAGAGTCGGAAAGCCGATGTGCGAACTGACTCGGGAAGAAATTGATTTGTTCCGATTGTGATATTCTCTTCCTGCTTGGTAGAGAAAAATGGACATTCAAAGTTCTGTAAATTTGTATATTTAACGGGAACCGCAAAGGAGGTTCCCGTGGACAGGTTGTTTTCGAGATTGCTGAATGTAATGGCCGCGTTGGTCCTTTGCCTTGGTGTTTCGGGCTTTGCCCAGGCCAACTACTCTACTTCGGAGCTGGACACCCTGGTGGCAAACATCGCCCTTTACCCTGACCCGCTTTTGGTGCAGGTGCTGGATGCTTCCACCTACGGAAACCAGATTGCCCCCGCCGCACTGTGGGCGGAATCCCACAAGAACCTGAAGGGGGAGACCCTCGCCAACGCCATCGAGGAGGCGGACCTGCCCTATGACCCCAGCGTGCAGGCGCTTTTGCCGTTCCCGTCGGTGCTTTCCATGATGAGCAAGTACCGCACCTGGACTGACCAGCTGGGCGACGCCGTCACCAACCAGAAAGAAGAGGTGATGGAGGCGGTGCAGCGCATGCGCCAGAAGGCTTACGACTACGGACACCTGAAGACAAACGAACAGGTGAAGGTGGAGGCCGGCGACAACATCACTATCTACCCGGTGCAAAAGGAATATGTGTATGTGCCGGTCTATAACCCCCGTGTGGTCTATTACGTGCGTTACGACGGCTATAGCCGTGTCTATTATGGTTCCGGCGTGTGGCTGGGCACCTGGTTCGGCGAGTGGGGCTGGGGCTCCTGCTGGATAGACTGGGGCCCCCGCGTTATCTACGTGCGGGATACCCGCTGGTATGCCCATCGGCCGATTCCCCGCCACCCCAGGCGCTACCGTCCGCCCCATCATTTCAACAGCCCGCCTCCGAGAAGGCCCGCTCCGGCTCCCGCTCCTGCCGTACGGGTGGCGCCTGCTCCCTCTGGAGCCAGAATGTCGACGGCACCTGCACCGGCGACATGTACAGTACCTGCACCTGCCACCCGTGTGATGACGGCGCCCGCTCCCCAGTCTTACCCTGCGGCTAGCCCTGCTTCGGCCCCTGCGGCAAGACGGCCAGCACCGGGCCCGGGCGGTATCGAACCGGAAAGGCTCCCGATCCGTTATGTGGACAGCGACGACGATTCCAGACGCTACGACAACCGTCGTTACGATTCCAGGAACCAGGGAGGCTCCATCAGCCAGCCGGTCCCCAGGTCCAGGACTTCTTCGGCCCCGAAACCGAGACCTTCTGGCCGCCACTAGTGCCGAAAAAGTCGCCTTAGGCCACCTTTTATTACTATATTCAACAGACCCGCGAGGGTGCCCTGCGGCAGACGCCGCCGGGTTGTTTAACTTAGGGCCTTTTCGGAAGACTAGGACCCTCCAATCGGAAAATGAATTATGGATTTTTCTGCCATTATTGCTGAAGAGCTGAAACTTGAAACTTGGCGCGTGGCCAAGGCCCTGGAACTCATGGACCAGGGGGGCACTATCCCCTTTATCGCCCGTTACCGCAAGGACCAGACGGGAACCCTGAATGAAATTGAACTCCGCGACATCAGCCACCGTCGCGACTACCTGCAGGAACTGACCGACCGCAAGGAGACCATCCTCAAGAGCATCGAGGAGCAGGGCAAGCTTACTCCCGAACTGAAGGCCCAGATCGAGGCCTGCAAGGACAAGACCCTCCTTGAAGATATTTACGCTCCCTACAAGCCCAAGAAGCGCACCCGCGCCACCATCGCCAAGGAACTTGGCCTGGAACCGCTCGCCCGCCTGATGTGGGAACAGGAAGACACCAGCAATACCGCCGAAGAAATCGCCCGCATTTACCTCTCCGAAGAAAAGGGCCTGGCCGACCCGAAGGCCGCCCTCAAGGGTGCAGCCGACATCTTGGCCGAAGAAGTGGCCGACAACACGGAATTCCGCCAGTACCTCCGCACCCAGATGGAAAAGAAGGGCGTCATGGTCAGCAAGGTCAAGAAGGATTTCGAGAAGCAGGAGACCAAGTTCAAGGACTACTACGACTTCAGCGAACCCGTTTCCAAGATTCCGAGCCACCGTATGCTGGCGCTCCGCCGCGGCGAAAAGGAAAAGGTGCTCCGCCTTTCTATCGAAGTGCCTACCGAGGAGTTGGTGGGTTATCTGAAGGCCCAGGTCATCAAGAAGGATTCCGTATGGAAACCCTACCTGGAAGACATGTGCCAGGACGCCTGGGAACGCCTGCTGCAGCCCAGCATGGAAAGCGAAGTGCGCCTGCTTTTGAAGGACGCCGCCGAAGAGGAGGCCTTCAAGGTGTTCAGCAAGAACCTGCAGGACGTTTTGCTGGCCGCCCCCGCTGGCCACAAGGCCGTACTCGCCCTGGACCCCGGTTTCCGTACCGGTTGCAAGGTGGCCGTTCTGGACGAGAACGGCAAGTTCATGGACCATGGCGTGATTTACCCCCACGAACCCAAGAACGACAAGGCCGGCGCCTGCGTCTACCTGATGCAGCTTATCGACAAGTACAAGATTGACCTGATTGCCATCGGTAACGGGACTGCAAGTCGCGAGACCGACGCCTTCTGTGGCGAGATGGCCCTGAAGTTCAAGGGCAAGGTTCCGCCCCGCGTTATTGTGAGCGAGGCGGGTGCTTCTGTCTATAGTGCCAGCATGATTGCCATTCAGGAATTCCCGAAAGAAGACGTGACCACCCGTGGAGCCATTTCCATCGGTCGCCGTCTACAGGACCCCCTTGCCGAACTGGTGAAGGTGGACCCCCAGTCTATTGGCGTGGGCCAGTACCAGCACGACGTGAACCAGCGCGAACTGAAGAAGCGCCTGGACGAAGTGGTGGAAAGCTGCGTGAACATGGTGGGCGTAGACGTGAACAGCGCCTCCGCACCGCTCCTTTCCCACGTGGCGGGCCTGAGCAGCACCCTTTCCGAAGCCATTGTGAAGTACCGTGAAGAGAACGGCGCTTACGCCAGCCGCGAAGCCCTGAAGAACGTGAAGGGCTTTGGTCCCAAGGCTTTTGAACAGGCCGCAGGCTTTATGCGTATCCCCGGTGCGGAAAACCCGCTGGACGATTCCGCCGTGCACCCCGAAAACTACGCCCTGGTGGAGAAGATGGCCGAAAAGGCCGGAGTCTCCGTGAAGGACATGGTGGGCAACGCCGAAGCGGTGAAGGCCATCAACCTGGAAGAGTTCCTCTCCGACGAGGTGGGAAAGGCTACCCTGGACGACATTCTGAAGGAACTCCAGAAGCCCAGCCGTGACCCCCGTAAGGAATTCCGTTACGCCAAGTTCGATGAACGCATCAAGACCATCAACGACCTGGTGACGGGAAGCTGGATGGAAGGCGTGGTGACCAACGTGGCGAACTTCGGTGCCTTCGTGGATATCGGTGTCCATCAGGACGGCCTGGTGCACGTGTCCGAAATCAGCGACAAGTTCATTGCCGACGCCAAGGAGGCCTTGACGGTGGGCGACATCGTGAAGGTCCGTGTGGTGGCGGTGGACGCAAACCAGAAGCGTATCAGCCTTTCCATGAAGCAGGAATCTACCGACGGTGTTGCCGGTGCAGGTGCCAGTGGCCCGCGCGGCCAGCGTGTCGGTGGACCTAAGGGCGGTTTCGGTGGCCGCGGCCGCGATAACCGCGGCGGACGCCCCCAGGGGGGCATCCAGGGCCACGCCACCATCGCCGACCTGAAGAACAAGATTGCCGGTAAGGAACGCCCGGGCCAGCAGCCGAAAAAGCCCGCCGCCCCCGTACAGATCGGCAAGCTCAACTCCATGCTCAAGCAGATTATGAAAAAAGCGAAG
Organism: Fibrobacter sp.; assembly: GCA_016295375.1. Classification (GTDB taxonomy): domain Bacteria; phylum Fibrobacterota; class Fibrobacteria; order Fibrobacterales; family Fibrobacteraceae; genus Fibrobacter. Next base: position 12,652 of record JAEDLI010000010.1, read on the forward strand.
TAGGCGAGAGATACAGAATTGCTCGCAATTCTGTATCCGAGCCGCCCTGTGCTGCACGGCGAAGCTGTGGAAAGCGAAATAAGCCCGAAGTATCGGAGATGCCCGCATTCGCGGGTTTGACAGCAAACAAAAAAAGCCCGACCTAGGTCGGGCTTTTTAATCCTTAGATAAAACTAGAACTGTCGCTTCTGTGAGCAACAAAGCCCCAGTTATTAAACTGGGGCGGTTGCGAGAGCGAGTGAGATTCCGGAGGAACTTCGCTCAAAAAGACGAACGAGCGGTCAGTATCAATCCCCGGTGAAGATAATCACCAGCACGGACGCCACGAAGGCGGCGGACACGATCAGGAATTCCCAGGGGTTTTCCATGATGGAGGACTTGGCAGAAGCGGTAGATTCTGCAGGCTGAGCGGCGGCCTCGGCCTTGGCGGCTTCTTCGGCGGCCTTCTTGTCGGCTTCGGACTGGGCGAGGGCGGCGCTGTCAACCGGAGCTTCTTCGGTCTTGGCTTCCAGCACTTCGGCGGAGTCGGCCTTGGCGGTATCTGCGGCGGCTACGGCTTCAGCCGGTGCGGCGGCAGCGGAGTCGGCGGGTGCGGCTGCTTCAGCAGGCTGAGCAGCGGAATCTGCAGGGACTGCGGCGGGAGCGGCAGCGGCTTCGGCAGCAGGCTGAGCAGCAGAATCAGCAGGGGCTGCGGCAGGAGCGGCAGCGGCTTCAGCAGGTGCGGCAGCAGGAGCAGCTTCGGCAGCGGGTGCCGGTGCGGCCTCAGCAGGGGCAGCAGCTGCGGGAGCAGCGGCTTCAGCAGCCGGGGCAGGAGCAGCAGCCGGGGCAGGAGCAGCAGCCGGTGCGGCGGCTTCGGTCTTTGCAGGAGCGGTAGCGGGGGCTGCGGCGGCAGGCTTTGCGGCATCGGCAGCAAAGGCAACGGCAGAAGCCAGTATGGTTGCCAGCAACAGATTCATAATCTTCATGGTAATCCTCTCTATGTTTAAACTTTAACGTTCTAAAAATAGCACTTCTTTGTCCGATTTGCTCACTTTTTTTTCAAAAAAAATCATTTTGTCCGTTTTTTTTATCCTTTTGTCGCTTTTTTGCTGATTATTGCGGCCTAAAAGAGCCGAAAACGCTCCATTTGGGCATGGAAATTTTATCTTGTAATATATGAACTGTAAGCCAGGCGTTGCGGGCTGGCGATTGAAGCCCGCTAGAAAGGGTAGGTGGCAACAACGTGCCACCGAGGGGAAGGCTTTCCCCTTTAATTACCGTTCGGCTCAATCTCGGGGGTGTACCTCCGGCATCGCCTCACTCTCGCCACCACGCCTCGTCAATACGAGTCGCTTGTGGCTCACGGCCCTTCTTTGACTTTTGACGTAAACTTCCTGTAACTAATCAACCTAACACCTACAACCTAAAACCTAAAACCTAACTATGGCATTCAAATACGAAGCGACCGTGCAGCACGGCGAAGACAAGACTGAATACGTGAACCTCGGCAAGGACGGCATTTCTGTCGCCGAGTTCGAAGGCAAGAAGATTTTGAAGGTCGCCCCCGAGGCGCTGACCAAGATTGCCCAGGCGGCGTTCGAGGAAGTGAGTTTTCGGCTCCGTCCGGCCCACACCCAGAAGGTGGCAAAGATTTTGCAGGACCCGGAGGCATCGGACAACGACAAGTTCGTGGCCCTCACGCTTTTGAAGAACGCCTGCGTGGCCGCCAAGGGAGTCCTGCCGTTCTGCCAGGACACCGGCACTGCCATCTGTATTTGCCACAAGGGCCAGCAGGTCTGGACCGGCGCCGACGACGCGAAGGCGATTTCTGAAGGTATCTACAACGCCTACACCGGCAAGAACCTGCGCTACAGCCAGATTGCGCCCCTCACCATGTACGAGGAGAAGAATACGGCTTGCAACTTGCCCGCCCAGATTGACATCCACGCCGAAGAAGGGGCTGACCTCAAGTTCCTGTTCGTCGCCAAGGGCGGCGGCTCTGCCAACAAGACTTACTACTGGCCCATGACCAAGGCGCTCCTCAACCCGAAGTCTCTCGAGAAGTTTATTTCAGACAAAGTAAAAACTCTCGGTACGGCGGCTTGCCCTCCGTATCACCTGGCCATCGTCATTGGCGGAACCTCCGCCGAAATGAACACCCACACAGTGAAGCTGGCCAGCTGCGGCTACCTGGACGACCTTCCGACCACCGGTTCTGAAGGCGGACGCATGTTCCGCGACCTGGAAATGGAAGAAAAGGTTCTGCACATCTGCCAGAAGACGGGCATTGGCGCCCAGTTCGGCGGCAAGTACTTTGTGCACGATGTGCGCGTGATCCGCTGCCCCCGCCATGCGGCAAGTTGCCCGGTCTCCATCGGCGTTTCTTGCTCTGCCGACCGCAACATCAAGGCGAAGATCGACGAGAACGGCCTCTGGCTCGAAAAGATGGAGCACCATCCGGAACAGTACCTGCCCAAGGGCGATGCCGTGAACATGGCTCCGGCGGTAGAAATCGACCTTGACCGCCCCATGAAGGACGTGCTTGCCGAACTCACCAAGTACCCGGTGAAGACCCGCCTGAACCTGAAGGGCACCATGATTGTGGCCCGCGACATGGCTCATGCGAAGATTGCCGAAATCTTCGACAAGCAGGAAAAGGGCGAGGCCCTCTCCGATATCGAGAAGACCGTGCTCGAAGTGGTGAGCAACCACCCGATTTACTACGCCGGCCCGGCCAAGACTCCGGAAGGCATGCCCACCGGAAGCTTCGGCCCCACGACTGCCGGCCGTATGGATCCCTACGTGATGCGCTTCCAGAGTAAGGGCGCTTCCATGATCATGGTGGCGAAGGGCAACCGCAGCCAGGACGTGACCGACGCCTGCCACAAGTACGGCGGTTTCTATCTCGGCTCCATCGGCGGCCCGGCGGCTATCCTTGCCGAGCAGAATATTCTGAGCAACGACATCGTGGCCTTCCCGGAACTTGGCATGGAGGCCATAAGGAAGATTACCATCAAGGATTTCCCGGCGTTCATCTTGGTTGATGATAAGGGCAATGATTTCTTTAAGGACTTGCTCTAATCCCGAATTGTCATCCCGGCCTTGAGTCGGGATCACCGATAAAGCATCTCGTCGGAATAACCGGCGGGATTCTTTTTTTTGCTGAGTTATAAGGGGAAAGGCTAATTTTCTCTTTATCCGTGACAAACTGCATAGTTTTTTTTACAATTGGTTGCGGAAACGACCGTTAGATATTATATTTATAATACACTCTTGTCGCTTTAGGCCACATGGAGGAAGATATGTTCAAAAAAGGTGTCTTGGGATTTGCGATTTTGGCGGCAGGGCTTCTGGTTTGGTCTTGCGGTGACGGTTCGGTGGATTCGCTGAGTGATACCGAACTCTTGATGATTAGCCGTTTCCCGAGTACCATCGACTACGACATGCTGGACAGCATTGTCGAAGCCTGTAAAAAGGACGCCGCCTGTTGGGAAAAGGCCAAGAAGACCGGTGAAATCTACAAGGGCGACTACACCGAGGTGCTCAGGGATTCATCTGGAAACATTGTCGTGGTGGAGGGGGATTCCGCCTATGTCTGGAAAGACGGCAAGAAACTCCCGGTTTTCAATTTCTCTTCCAACAGTAATGACGATGACGACGAAGACGTGACCAGCAGCGGAAGTACCGCTACCTCGGGCAGCTCCAGCAAACGGAGCAGCGCCAGCGGCTACGAGGTAGACGAATACAGGGATGGTGGAAATGGCCTGGATAGCAATGGCTCCGGCTCGGGCGGCACTTCTGTGGCACACGATCGCAGCAGCAGTTCCAAGAAGTCTACTAGTAGCAGTTCCGTGGATTTGAGCTTCTTGAATAGTAGCTCTAGCATAAAGGTACTTAGCAGTTCTACGGTTATCCGTAGTAGCAGTTCCAAGAAGGTGGCTAGCAGCAGTTCTGTGGATTTGAGTTTCTTAAGCAGCAGCAGTTCCAGCCTTGGTGTGGCGAGCAGTTCCTCTATCAAAAATGAGCGCAGCAGCAGTTCGAAGATTGTCATTAATCAGAGTTCTGTGTCACAGAGCAGCAGTTCTCAGCAAGAAGTGCATCTGAGTAGCAGTTCCATAACGCAGCATGGCGGTGGCGGAGGTGGGACCGGAATGACTTGTGATGAAGGCTCTTTGTCGGGGTCGTGTACGGTTAGTGAAAATCCCGGTTACAGAAATGAAACGGTCACATATACGTTCAGGCCGGACGGAAATAACACGTGCACGGCTTATGGCGAGGTTGAATGGAATGTGACTAATCCAGAAGATGGTGCTTCGGTGACTCATTGGGCAGACCCGACATCTTCTAGTCGCTCTTCGTTCTCTTTTGATGTAAAGTATTCCTCTATTGGCGATAAAAAGTCGGTGATTTTCTCCATGGGAGGTCAGAACAAACAGTGCGATGCGGTAACTATCAAGCGCCGGTGTGAGAGTAACACCTATACCTGTACCAGAACGCGTCTCAGTGCAACGGATAATCTCTGGAAAAATGATGTCAAGTACAAATGGGAGTTTAGCTATAACGGTTGCCTGGAGAATGTGTCCTACACTTGGCAAGGGGCTTTGTCTGGCTCGACTGGTACTACAGTGACAAAAACTTATTCGGGAACATCTCCAATAAATCAATCGGTGTCGCTTTCTGTAGTTGACGAACTTCATGGTGTAAATGGAGTGGGTTCTTCCATCACTGTTAGCTGCGATCCTGTATATGCCGTGTATGAACCGGATGTAGTACCCACATTCAATGTGTCCAATATGACCATGCCCGTAAACTATACGGTTAAGGTGATTCCTTCGTCTGTTGTCGGATGTTCCTACACGGAGGGCAACAAGTGCTCCTATAGCCTTGAAGATGAAAATGGTGCTGTTGTAGCTTCGTCTACCGGAGGATACACGAGTGGGGTCTTGAATTCCTTTAGTGGTGCTACGGACGAAGTGACCGTGAACTACACTTTGACCTTGACCAACTATATTGGCCCGTCGGAACCCAAGACTTTCAGCATTACCTACGTGACGCCGGAAGATAGGGAAGCGACAACAACATTTGTTGGCTATATGGCTGGAGGAGTTTATATGGTTTCTGTACCCAGTGCGGATCGTCCTGCGTTCAAGTGTAAGTTGCAGGCTGGACAGGGGAACACCTCATACGCTGCTGGTGTGGTCAACGGGACTACTACACTGACGATTCCGAATCAGTGGAATAACTCTAACGGATACCCGGTCTCGACAGGGAGTTCCTTCCTGTTTATGGTAAATACCAATGTCCCAAGTGGAATGACCTGCGGATTGGATTGGAACTAAAACAAGAACCCCCGATGCTCTGTCGGGGCGCCTTTTTTTCTGCTCTTTCGAACCTAAATCAACTACGGCAGCAATCTGCTTGGTTTTATATATTGTCGCCGTCGCACTCTAGATGACATTCCTCGAGCCCCGCGCCACGTACCTACAAACTTGTAAAATAAATTTTTCCGGTCCTTTTTTGATTACCATCTCCGTTTATATAGGTGTACACACAAAAACGGAGTAAATATGGAAAAAGAAAATAAAAATGGAAAAAATAAGAAGCATAATGGCTTCTTTCGCTACGTCTACTCAAAACCCGCCAACGCCAAAACCCTGCTCTCCCTTGCGCGCGAATCCAACAGGGAACTGGATTCCATACTTGACGGTGTAGAACTGGATACCCTGTCGCCGTTGTCAGGCCTGTTTAGCGAGATCCAGGAAAGGGGCGAGTCGGATTTGGCCTTTAGGGCGAAATCTGCAGGAGGAGGCGACCTCTTTGTCGGAATCCTGTTGGAACACAAGTCCTATACCGATAAACAGATTTTGGATCAGCTAGGACGGTACGCTTTCAATATAATGGTGAACAAGAATGATACGGATTTTCGGTGGTTTCCGACAAAGGCCATCGTCATATACAACGGGACAAGAGGATGGGACCCCTTGGCCGATTTCAGACGGAAAAATCGTGCGAAGTTTCAAGGTAAGGACCTTCCCTTTGAATTTGCATTGGTTAATTTGTCTGAGCTTGACGATGAGAGATGTCTTTCGGATGTCAACGTGGAGGCCGCTGTCGGGGCCTTGGTGATGAAATACGCCTTTGACAGGCGTGGGTTGTCGGAAATGGCTTCTGCTATCGGATGCCGTCTGGAACTTTTGGGAAATTTCGGTAAAGACTGCTTTTTGGAAAAAATAAACCTATATTTAGGAGAGTTCATTGGGGAAGAGGATTTGGAGGAACTGCAGATGGCTTTCAAGAGCATAGGACAGAGGATGGGTTTTGTGAGTGCCGGTGATGCCCGGCGTGCTGCGGAACGTTCCGGTCGAAGGGCCGGCATGAAGAAGGGCATGGAAAAGGGCATGGAAAAGGGGCGGGCCCAGGTGATAGAATTCCTCCGGTCCCAGGGGGTGTCTCCGGAAATCATAGCCAGGGCCTGCGAACTAAAGTGACAAATCCTGTGGTGGACGGCTGTCCTCACATGACCCCGGACCTTGATTCCGGGGTGTTTTTTATAAAAAGTGCAAAAAAACGATGCTTTTATCAGCAAAATGTATCCAAATCGAAACATTTTGTTTTGAAATGAGGGGATTATAAATTATATTTAACATTGTGTGTGCCGCATTGTCGAGGGGACCTTGCGGATTTGGGCCTTGCCCAGGAGACTGTGTATGTGGGTATTAAAGAAAAGTTTACTTGGACTGGCCCTGGTGGTCGGGGCGGTCTGTTCGTCCTTTGCCGGCGAACCGACCTATAGTGTGGACGTGTACCCGTTCACGTTCGGACTTTCGGATACAACCCAGGAACTGGAACACTGGAACCGCTTGATGAAGTACAAGCTGTTTGCCACGGGGTTGAATGATGGTACGGGCATTGAGTTTATAGGCCAAAGCATCTTTATTACCGATAGCGTAGGTTATGTGGGGAGTGCCAAGGGAAACTTCAAGATGGGCGGGAACACGAACCACGCCATTGGCGGCCCGATTCTATTTGGAGGTAGTTTTTTAAATGGAGATGGCCAGGACTCAATTTTGACCGGTCCTACCCGCTTTAAAGGGGAGTTCAATCCTAGTTCTAATGGAAGTGGTTCAAACTACTTTGCGGGAAATTATTGCTTTGATGGTGGTTACAATGGGAATACTAATGCTGGTATAACAAAGGGAAATGGTTCTATTCTGGATGCTGCTGCGTGCGCTTCTACGGATTTGGTCTATGCTGTTGACGTAGATTTGGATGTCCCTACTCCTGATTTTATTTCCCCTGCGCTTCATAGAATAAATGCCATTAGCGGTGATGGAGTAAAATACATTCATGTCGAGCCGAATCCCGACGGGGATTCGAGTTCGTACAACATTGTAATCCCCTCTATTACCTTTAACAACAATACTAAAATTCATGTCGTTATGCCCCCAGGCGGTCGTTTGACCAAAATTTTTGTAGAAGGGAGTATATTGAATTTTGGGTCCACGGCTAACCAGGAAATTGTTGTGGTGTACGCAAAGGGTGGAACATGGAATGGAACGGCTTGGACCGGCTTTACGGACTCTCCGCTGACAAATTCTGATTATGCTGGAAACCTATTGTTCTACACGCCCAACAATCTTTCTATGGGGGCTTCACAGAAAACGATGCAGGGAACTTACATCTGTGGAGGAAATATCCAGTTTGCTCAGAATACGTCTTTTGCAGGGCAACTTTTGGCAAAGAGCATAAAAATAAACGCCTTCTTTGCGGCCAAGGACTTCAAGTATGTTCCCTTCAACCCGCCGCAGATTGGGCTGGACATGGCCGTTAACCAGCAACTTTCCGAGGCTGATGTGAAGGTGGCTGGCTACTCCGGTAGCACCTTGGATATTAAGCTGACCAAGACCCCCACGACAGACGTGACGTTTAACTACTGTTTCGCTTTTAACGGCACTGACGATAATGGTTCTACGTTGGCCAAACTCAACGACGTGTGTACTACCAGTGGCCAGGATGGTTGCTCGGGCTACATCAATCTGCCTATTTGCGGAACCGATACATCTTCAGCTCGAATTCTCAAGGGGGAAAAGACCACGGAAACCCCCATCAAGATATGGATTAACGATGACGCTCTCATGGAGCAGCGTGAATTTTTCTCTTTGAAAATATTTAACCTGACTGGAGGCGTGTTCAGCGATAATTCCCGTGAATGGCCTGTGTCCATGCAGATCCTCGATGATGATACCGGGACTCCCTGCGATATAGAAAGTGCGAACAATAGTGTCACCATTCCAGAAGACGCCTCTATCGTCCTTAATGGTGCGTTCCCCGTGCAATGTTCAGATGGCACGGGTACGGCCTTCAACGTGATTATTACGGCTCTTCCTGGCAAGGGCTCGCTGACCTATCAGGGCAAGGCTGTCTCGGTGAGCCAGTCTATTCCTAGCAGTGGTCTGGGAGATTTGAAATTTATTCCAGCCTTGAATCAGAACGGCTCTCCTTATACGACAGTCAAGTTCAAGGTCAACGACCCAGTGGAAAGCAGGACTACGGATGCTTATACCCTCACAATCAACGTGACTCCGGCGAATGATGCTCCCATTGCCACGGGTTGCGACAAAACTCTTGACGAGGGCGTAGCGAAGACTACTCCTGTTTGCACGGTAACGGCATCAGATGTGGATGCGACTACTAAGGCTGCGGGCGAAAAGTACACCTTGACTTACAGCATCATTTATGGGAACGATGGTGATGCCCTGGATGTCAATGGAGATGCCCCTTTCGCCATCAATCCGACTACGGGTGCTATTACTGTCAATGGCGTTTTGGACTATGAACGAATTAGTTTCTATCCTTTGTTGGTGCAGGTTACTGACGGCGCTGCCAATACAGTGGTTCCGGTCAATGTCACCATCGCAGATGTGAACGAAGCCCCTGTTGCTCTCAACTGTACGGGCACAGTTGCTGAAGATGCTCTTCTCAACACCTATACGGGGTGCTGGATTAACGCCAGTGACCCCGAAGGGACGACTCTGAAGTACGAGATTACCGGTGGAACGGGCAAGGAAAAGTTCTCTATTAATGCCGAAGGAAACATCTTTACAGCGGCGGCCCTGGATCACGAAACCCAGAGTTCCTACACCCTGACCATTACGGTGAAAGATAAGAATGGCGGTTCCGGTTTTAAGTCGACAACAGCGACGGCTACGATTACTGTTACCGATGTGAACGAACCGCCTGCTGCTCCTGCCGATACCTGCTGGATAAAGGAAAATACTAAGACTCCGTTCTATCAGGAGGATGAAAAGACCACCAAGACTTGTTCTGTGGTTGGTACTGACCCGGAAGGCGATGCCTTGACTTACACCATAACTGCCGGCAATACCAGTACAACTTTCAAAGTGGAGGCAGGCGTGATTACGGCCCTCAAGGCCCCTGACTTTGAAACTACGCCGGAGTTCCCCTTGGTTATTAGCGTCTCTGATGGAGTAAATGAACCTATTAAGACGCTGGCCCTTATCAAGGTTATCGATGTGAACGAGGCTCCCACAGCCAAGAATACCTCTTGCACGATTGCCGAAAATTCTCCAATCAACTTGGTAACGCCTTGCTGGATTGAGGCAAGTGACCAAGATGGCGACGCGCTGACCTATAGTATTACCGGCGCGACACAGAATGGTGCGGACTATTTCAGGGTTGATGAGCACGGCAATATCGTGGTGAAGGCTCACATTGACTACGATGCCCTAAGTTCTGATAAGTTCTTTGTCCTTACGGTTACGGTTTCCGATGGCCGTGGCAAGACGAAAACGGCCACAGCCACGGTGAATATCACCGATGAAAATGAGGCTCCCTCCGTTACCCAGGATACCTGCTGGATAAAGGAAAATACCAAGACCCCGTTCTATCAGAAGAACAAGACCACCACCAAGACTTGTAAAGTTACCGGCACAGATCCGGAAGGCAAGACCTTGAGCTATTCCATTTCGGCGGGTAATGCGAATTCAACATTTGCGATCAGTTCTTCTGGTGTGATTACGGCCAGCAAGGCTCCTAACTTCGAAGATGTTTCTGACTACACTCTGGTCATTGATGTCTCCGATGGGACGAATACGACCAAGACGGCTGTTTTGGTCCATGTCATTGATGTGAACGAACGGCCTACGGCTGAGGTGGAGACCAATCCGTCAGAGGTCCAGGAGAATTCTTCTGTCAATACCTATGTGACTTGGGTAAACGCATCCGATATTGAAGATGGCCTGAAACTGACATACAGTATTGTTGCCGGCAACGAAGATGGCGCCTTTACCATAAAGTCTTCTGGTGTTGGCCAAAACGATGATGGCGAAATTCGTGTAGCCAAAGACATCATTGACTTCGAGACCAAGTCTTCTTACTCGCTAACAATTCGCGTGTGCGATCTGGGAACTCCTGGCACAGCTGCCGATACCCTGTGTGTTGATGTGGTTGCGAATATCACGGTGAAGGACGGCAATGAGAAGCCCACAATCACGGGAATTCCCGACCAGGTCATTGACGAACATACTCCGGTGGGAACTCCGGTGGGAACGGTTACGGGAACAGATCCCGAAGATGGTGACCTGACGTTCAGCTTTGCCGGCGGAAACAATGGTCAGGCATTCGCCATCGACTCGACCACTGGTGTAATTACGGTGGCCAGGGACATTGATTTCGAAGCACTGACCGATACGGTGTTCAAGATAAAGGTTCTTGTTGTAGATAACGGCGGCCTCCGCGATGAGACCTTTGTCAATATCGCCATCCGTGACATCAACGAAGGTGCCGAAATCGACGACGCCACTATGACCGTGGCCGAAAACCAGCCCAAGGGGACTCCGGTTGGAACCTTGGAACTTTATGACCAGGATACAAAGAACGAGAACCGCCAGAATAACTTCCAGGCCATCGGTGGTGACAAGGATTTGTTTACCATCGATGCGACTACAGGTAAGATAAAGACCAACGCTGTATTCGATTACGAAGCCAAGACTTCTTACAGCTTAGTGGTACGTGTCTACGACCAGGATGGCAATGCCGACACGGCTACCGTTACCATCAACATTGCCGATGTGAAGGAATCCTCCAACATTCAGGTGACCTACGCCGAAACGGGTAGTGGCGCCTGGAGCCAGACCAATCCGGTGGGAACCCTGTACGTCAACGAGAATACCATGCTTCTCCAGTGGACCGCCGATGGCAAGCCTATGCCCGACACCCTGCTGGAAAATCTCCACGAAGGTTACAACGTGGTGACCCTTACCTACACGGACCCCACCAAGAACAAGGGCGTCACGGAAACCGTGGGTATCTTTGTCAGCACTCGTACTCCCGAAGTGACGGTGACCACCTCTGCCAACCACGACAATTCCGCGAGCATTTACACCCTGGTGGAAACCCCTGCCGAAGGCGATACTTCCGTATACGTGAACAAGAAGAACAACGACATCGTGATTACGGTTAGGGAACCGGTCATCGACGAGACCTATTCAGATTCTTCTTGCAACTACGAAAGCCATACCTTTACGGTGAATACGGAACTGGAACCGGTGAACATTCCGTCTAACACATACAATGTCATGGACAAGATTGCCGCGGCGGCTCCTGTGCTCAACGAACACCCGGCTACCGAGGTGACCTATTCCCAGTACAACAAGGACCAGGTCAAGGTTTCTTACACCGAGAAGGTTGCCGGCGTGGATGTGACGATTTCGTACGTGACAGACAAGGACGGCAACGTGGAAAAGATTCCGGTGATTGGCGCCAATGGAAAGATTGATTCCATCGAGGTCATTACGGTGTCTTACCAGGTGAAGGTGGGCGGCAAGACTGTGAACGTTTCTTACGTGGCCGATGCCATTACGGGTCAGCCCCTGAAGACCACCACGTTGAACAACTCCGCCTCTAACAGCGGCACGTCCAATGCGGGAAATTCTGGCTCCAACGGTGGATCCGGCTCTAATGGCAAGCCCGGCTCTAATGGCGGCAACGGCGGTGCAAATGCCGGAGCTAACAACGGCTCTAACGGTGGCAGTGGCTCTAGCGGTAATGGCGGTTCCGGAAATGCAAGCTCTGGTACCGGCAATGCCGCCCCTGTGTACATGTACTCCCTCACCGAAGGCGAGGTCCTTTACTCTGTGACCTACGACTTTACTACCAAGGCCCAGGGCATGGGCGAGACCACCGTGCAGGTAAGCTACACGGTTGACCAGAAGGGCAACGTGACCAAGGACAAGGATGGCAACGTAGGTTATTCGGTGAGCTACACCTATGTAAACGAGATGGGTAATTCTTCGACTCAGTCCGTGTTCATCGTAGTAGACCTGATTCCGCCCAAGGTGAAGATTATGTCTCCTGCAAACGACTCCGTGCTCCATTCCAATTCTGTCAATGTGAAATGGTGCGTTGACTTTGGGGACGGTCGCGGTTGCGTTGAACAGGACAGCCTGAACGTTGAAGGCCTGCAGCCTGGCGAGGTGAACGAGATTGTCCGTCTCTATCGCGATAAGGCCGGTAACGAGGCCTCTGACGTGGTGTACGTCATGGCCAAGAACACCAAGGACGTGGATATTTCCGTGGAAAAGCCGGTGACATTCATTACCAAGGAAGACGTGGACAAGTACTACGCCGCCAAGGAACCTGAAAAGGGTCAGACCTTTGCCATATCCATTTACAATCCTCAGACCGACAAGGAAATCGAGACCATGGTGGGTGGTGATTTCAAGAACAAGGAAGTCACCTCCGGTGAAGAGGTTTATCCTGGCTTGAAGAACCACTTGGGGCCGACTCTCGGAATCCAGGCCAAGGTGCCGGTCATCAACTCTGTGGATGGCCTTGCAACGCTTGATGACCTGGTCGGTGCAGACGGCATGATCCTGCTGGATGCGGTGGATGCCGTGGGCAGCAAGAAGGTCTCTGTGGACGAGTTTGTGGCAGAACACTGCAATGCCGATTTCAAGGCGGAGCTGGGTAGCGATATCAGCAAGGCGAACATCTACGACACCAAGATGAGCGCCAAGATTTGGGTCTACACCTCTCTCGGCCAGTTCGTGGATCACTTCAGCTTTACTCAGGAACTGAACGACCCGAGCTATGCAAGCGATGCCGGTGTGCTGACCATGTACTTTGAAATGAAGCCCGACAGGAACGGCGATGTGCATACGGCCAACGGCCGCCTGTATGCTACCGGTGCCTATGTCTACAAGACAGAAATCACCATGAAGAGCAAGTTGCGTTGCGACCTGCCGCCCTTCGACGATGCGACCAACGTGAACAAGATGGATCAGACCAAGAAGGTCAAGGAAGACCTGCTGAAGTCCTTCGGTTACAAGCGGCCCAAGTCCGGCAAGTAGTAGTCCGGTTGCTCTCGGCATTCCGGCTGTCATCTCGGCGGATGCCGAGAACACACGAACAAGACTATAAGTAAAAAGCCCTGCAACGCAGGGCTTTTGCCGTTTATACCTGAGACGAGACGCTGGCCTGGATCCTTCGCACGGTCGCGCTCAGGATGACACCTCTTGAGACCCGCGCCCCTAATACCTATAACCTAAAACCTAGCCCCTAGATCCTAAATCCTAGCCCCTAACCCCTAACCCCTACTCCTCGTACTTCACTCCGGTGGCGATGAACTTGATTTCGCTGGCCTTTGGGGTAAGCGTCACGAGCTTGGAGTCAAAGCCCTTGCCTTTGAGGTATTCTCCGATGGAATTGATTTTACCTTCGGGGCCACTTACCTCTAGCGTAAAGTTGTGCTTGCGCATGAGCATAATAACATCGTTCAGGGCGGTATAGCTAGAGGCGATAAGCTTGTCGGTGTTCTTGAAAAATTTCACTTCTTTGGCGATAGCGCTCAAGTCTTGCTTGGTATTGCGGGCGCAACCGCTTTCGTCTACCTTGACCTTTGGGAGTGTGGCGGGACATTTGTCTAGGTGGTCGGGCACTCCGTCAAAATCGGAGTCTATGATGCAGCCCAGGCTGTCTACAACGGCTCCTGCCGGGGTTTTGGGACATTGGTCGATGGCATCTGGCACCCCATCCTTGTCGGTGTCCCGCGAGCAGCCGTTTTTGTCTACGGGATAATCCTTAGGGGTGTCGGCGCAATTGTCGTGCAGGTCAGAAACGCCATCGCCGTCGGAATCTACGGGGCAGCCGTCCTTGTTGACGGTTTCTCCAAGTCCCGTTCCTGGGCAGGAGTCTACTTCGTCGGGGATGCCATCCCGGTCTTCGTCCAGGGGGCATCCGAAGGGATTGACCTTCCAGCCTTCGGGTGTTCCCGGGCAGGCGTCGTTTTCGTTAAGCACTCCGTCGTGGTCTTCGTCCAGGGGGCAGCCTTTGCCGTCTACGGGGTCGTCTTTGCGGGTGTTCGGGCACTGGTCCGCATTGTCGTCAACCCCGTCGCCATCGGTGTCCAGCTTGCATCCGAACGCATCTACGGCCATGCCGTCGGGAGTGTTGGCACAAGTGTCCTTGTAGTCGGGGACTCCGTCTTTGTCTTGATCCAGCGGACATCCCAAAAAGTCCACCTTTACGCCCAAGGGTGTTCCCGGACAGTCGTCCACGATGTTCAGCACTCCGTCCTGGTCTTCGTCAACAGGGCATCCGCGGCTGTTTACCACCATGCCGCGGGCAGATCTCGGACACATATCCAGTCGGTCGGGCACTCCGTCGCGGTCGGCGTCTTTCCAGCTGAAGTCGATGGCCTTGCTTATGCCGATGGTCATAGAAATTTTCGGGGTTCCCGAAACGGTGTAGTGAATGTCTTTTCCGTCATTCTTGCGGGTGACTTGGTGACCGTTGCGCAGTTCTGTTCCCCTGAAATAGTCAAGACCAAGGTCGACGCCTAGGAGCAAATTGAAATCCTGTGGCAGGTGAAGCTTTACCGCAGGCGAAATGCGGAACCCGTCTTTTTCCAGGTGGTTGCTGAATCTGCTTGGACTGATTTTTGTTTCACCTGAAATTTCAAGAATGACGGATATTAATTTGTGTGGAAAAAGATTGAAACCGCTTCCCCATACTACGTACTCTGTACCGAAGTGACCGAAATAGGTATTCCATTGAACAATGTCAAAAAGTTCAATAGTCAGGAACAGCGTTGTGGCAAAGGACCAACTGCCGTAGGTATAGGCATGGGTTGTTTTATTTTCATCCTTGATGTTCCAGATGCGTCTGGGGCGGAAACCGGCGTCTTTGGTGCCTGTAGGGGCGAATACCTCAAGGGAGATTGCGGGCTTCAGGGGAAAGTCCGTTGGGAGCGAAGCCTTGCCGTATATCTGCATATCGCCCAGCCCTGTAGTCTTGTAATCGGTCTCTTTGATTTGACCATCGTAGTAGAAGGGCTGGTAAATGCCGAATTCGAAATAGTCTAGGGGGGCGTAAGAGGCCTGGAGGGCTCCGCCCGATGAGGGAATATTGCTCGGGACTTCGTGTTCCTTGCCTGTACCGGCGTCCTCGAATCCGTCGATAGCCATGGGGGATCCGTCGCTCAGGTTCTCGAAATTCCCGGAAAAGAAGAAAAATCCCTGACCTAGGGTGGTGGACGAGGGTACTCTGAAGCCGTCACCGTTGCGAATTGCTTCGGTGTGCGAAAAAGCGTAAGTCGTTGCTAGACAAAGACTTAGGAATGTTTTTCTGGCGTTCATCGCAAAAAATTTAATTTTTTTTCACAAAGGTATTGACTTTTTGAAGTTTATGTATACATTTCCACTCGTGGAACCGAACCGAGAGACTAAATCAGGACTCCCTCCTTGGCACAGAAAGGCCCAAAAAGCCTATCGGGTCAATAGGGTCATCATCGTGCTCCAGATAGTGGCGTCTTTGGTGATGAGCGGGGTAATCCTAGTTGGAATCAGTCGTGTCCTGCACTGAGGAGAATTCTATGTTGAACTATGCGTACCATTGCGGCCGTAGGCCGAAGAGTGATTCTTTCGATAATTCCCTTCCTTTCCCCAACGAGGAAATCGAAGAGGAAATCGAGGAGGAGGAAGAAGAACTGGACGAAGAGGTGGATTTCGACCAGCCGTCCTTCAAGCGTGACCAGATTTGGTCCGACTACGCCGAAGACCTGGATTACGACCAGTGATATGCCTTTCTAGGCATATCGTAGTCCTGGGAACTTTTCTTTCGGTTATCCTGCTAGCCGCCTGTGCCCCGGCACAGGCTCCAGTTGCAAACGATGTTCCTTCGGGTGGCCCTGTGGGCAAGCCCGATTCTTTGGTGTATTCCGAAGACGGTTCGGAATCCTTTGCCCAGGTGGCCCTTCGGGAAAAGGTCCACGATTCCCTGGCGGTCCGGCCTTCTTGGACTTATTACCAGTACGCCCTAGAGGCCATGGACAACCAGGAATGGCTTTTGGCTAGGCATTACCTGGACGAATCCCTGCGGCAGTTCATCGCCGAAAAGCACGACACCCTCTACCACAACGCTCCCGAATCCGTTGATTCCATATACCGGGCGCAGATGCCGCTCCGCATTGTGGATGCCCTGGACGAGGTTTACCCCAACATTTCTGAAATCGGCGTAGATGCGGGGGTGTTCGAGCAGAACGAAGTGTCTATCGAGGGTGTGGATGCCCTGGATGAAGGCGCTGCGGATAGCGCAGCCTTGCAGGTTATCGAAAACTTCTTGGATACCATAGACGTGGCTCAGTTTACGCTGCCCGTGGTGTTCAACGAACGGGTGATGCAAGAAATTTTCTACATGAGCGGCGGGGCCCGGTCCTTTACCGAAGGCTCCCTTAACCGCAAGACCGCCTACGACTCGTTGGTTTATTCTAAACTCGACGAGATGGGCATGCCCCGCGACCTGATTTACCTGGCCCTGGTGGAATCTGGATTCAAGCTGAAGGCCTATAGCCGTGCCAAGGCCAGCGGCATGTGGCAGTTCATTCCGGAGACGGGCAAGCGCTATGGTCTTCAAGTCGATTATTGGGTGGACATGCGCCGCAATCCGGAGATGGCCACCACGGCGGCCCTCAAGTATCTGTCGCGCCTGTACAACGAATTCAACGACTGGCTGTTGGCCATGGCCGCCTACAACTGCGGCGAGGGCCGCGTGCGCCGCCTGGTCAAGGAGAAGATGGCTGATTCTACCTGGGACACCACCCAGGTGGTGACCTACTGGGACCTGGAACTGCCCAAGGAAACCATGCGCTATGTGCCGAGAATCCTTGCCGCCATGGTGATAGGCCATTATCCTGAACAGTACGACATGAAAATCAGTCGGCAGTACAGGCCCGACTTTGATACGGTGACGGTTTTTGACTCTTTCCCGCTGGAAGAGGTGGCCAAGGTTTTGAAGGTCCCCGAAGACACCCTGCGGAGCCTGAATATGGAATTGGTCAAGTGGTGCACGCCGCCCAACAGGGATTCTTACCTGCTTCGCCTGCCGGTGGGCACCCGCAGCGCCTTTGTAGACGGCTACGACAAGATGGAAAAGAACAACTTTTCTAGCTGGCACCACCACAAGGTCAAGCGGGGCGAAAGCCTGGGCGTGATTTCCCGACAGTACGGCATTTCGGTGAAGGAACTCCAGCAGGCCAACGACATGAAGGGCACCCGTATTCGTGCGGGGCAGACCCTGCTGATTCCCATCAAGGTCACCCCCAAGAAATCTACGGGCAAGAAACCTGCGAAAGTCAAGACCTATGTGGCCAAGTTGGGCGACAACGTGGCTACGGTGGCTCGGCTCTTTGGCGTATCTCAAGAAAGCATCCGGGTGTGGAATTCCATGAAGGAGGACCACGTGGTGAATCCGGGGGATACCCTGTTTGTGTCCAAGCCGGAACTGAAACCCGTGGTGCCCCAGGCGAGTTCGGCTCCGAAGCTTGCCAAGGGCGAACGCTACGTGGTGGGCGAGGGAGATACCTACGCCGAAATCGCGAAGAAGTTCGGCGTGCCCGTGGTGATACTTCTGGAGGCCAACGGCGGCTACAGCCATCGCCTTTCTGTGGGGGATTCTCTGGTGATTCCGGAGTTTACCCAGACCGTGGTGAAGAACGCCCCGAAATCTTCTGAAAAGCAGGCCAAGGCGGACAAGTCTTCTAGCGAAAAGCCATCGGCCAAGCCGGCAAAGACCGCCGATAAGCAGGCGGGCTCGGCTAGCGCAAAGTCGGAAAAGCCTGCCAAGGAGCGGGTCCATGTGGTCAAGAAGGGGGAGGGCCTGTGGGACATTTCCCGCCAGTACGGCGTGACCATCGAGGACATTGTCCGCTGGAACGACCTCAAGGATACCAAAATCCGCATTGGCGACAAGCTCATCATCCGAAAATAATGCAAAAAATCGCTTTTTTTTTTGAAAAAATGTGTATTTTCTCAAAAAAAAGTGTAATTTTAGTGACAGAAAACGAAAAAAACTATTACGGAGCCCCGAAAATGAACAAAAAAATCCTTGGATTCTGCGCTATGGGCCTGCTGGCAGCTGGCCTTACCGCCTGTAACGATACGATGGACCCCAACGATCCCCAGTCCGTGCGTAAGTACTTGACGAAGCAGAAAATCGCCTTTACGCCGAACCAGTTCGTGTCTTATGCGGTGAACAGCGATACCGCCAAGATGACCTTGTTCTTGCAGGCTTCTATGGAAATTGACGCCGCCGCCGACAACGGCAACAACGCCGTGGCCATCGCCGCCAACAAGGGCAACATGATGGTGCTGAACTATTTGTTCGACCACGGGGCAAAGGCCAATGTTCGTAACGGCAACGGCGAACAGGTGATTGACAACGCCGTGATGATGGGCAACAAGGAAGTGGTGACCCTGCTTCTGGCCCAGCTCAAGAAAGAAGGCGTAGATGTGCAGAACCTGGGCACGGCCGTGACTATCGCCGCCAAGACCGGCAAGGTGGACATGTTGGAACTGCTGGCCGACGCAGGCGCCCCTCTTGAGGTCAAGAGTCCCGATGGTTATTACCCGATTCACTTGACGGTGAAGGGCGGTCACTATGATGCCATGATGTTCCTTATCAAGAAGGGCGTAGATGTGAACGTAAAGTGCGGCCAGGGCTACTCCGTGATGGACTGGGCCAAGAACGAAGGCTACACCCGCCTGATCAAGGAACTGAAAAAGGCCGGCGCCAAGAATACCTCCGCCTACACAAAGGAATTCGGAAAGTAATTTCCGTTGATGTCTAATGGAAGAGTCCCGCAGAAATGCGGGACTTTTTCGTTGTGTTGAATGGGTGATGCTAAAACCGGCATTGTCATTCCCCGCTTGACGGGGAATCTTTGTGCCGATGATCATAAACTATGACAAGGGGAGGGACTAGCCTACGTCACATTGAAATTCGTCTTTATTGCCACTGCTTTCTTCTAACAAGCATGCCTGCTGCGAAAACGCGACAACTTCTATCTCGGGCTTGGTGTATTCTTTCTTTTCGTTTTCCTGATTCATGATAGCTCCTATTTAATTATAACACTCTTGCCATTGTGGTAGTAGGTGCCCTTGGTGGTGGGCTTGCCATTCAGCTTGCGGCCCTGCAGGTCGTATCAGCGGTCCATGCGGATTTCGCCGGTGACGGTGTTCAGGGTGCCGCCTCCGATGGACTTGCCTTCGCTATCTATGATGACCACGTCCATAGATTCGGGAAGGCTGAAGGGTGCAAAGGCTTTCCCTTGGGCCGTCTTCGGTGAAGAGGCGCCTTCTTGCGGCATCTCTCCCTCGTTATATACCAGGTAGGCACGCATGGGAGAAATCCAGGCTCTTTCACCAAGTTTCACAAATTGTCCAATTGTGACACCATTTGCTTCTTGAGCGGCAAACCCGTAGGATCGACCGATAAGGTGCGAGGAATCACCGGATACTATGTAGTTGTAGGTCCCGCGGAACTCCCAGTATCCGTTTTCATCGCCAGCAAAGACCTCTGGGCGCTTTTCCGAGGTGTTCATGGCAAGTGGAGCGTCTGGGTTAAAGGAGATGGTCTCACCGGAGGTCTTAAGTTGATGGCTACGCGCATTACACTAGCCAGTTTTTTACTATCCATGAGATGGACCTCCGACTACGGGAATTATAACAAAAGCCACTCCGATGGGGTGGCCTTTGCGGTTAATAGCCCTGTTTTTCTCTGGTTTAAACAACCCTGGATGCTTCGGCGCCGCCCCGGCTTGCGATGGACGGGCGCTGTCTTGCGGAGTTGTGTCCAGCGCTGTCATCCCCGCGAAGGCGGGCGGACAGCACTTAACAACTTGTTGTTTAGTGCGCGTGGCCACCAAGGTGGGGATCTTTTAACTTACTTCACACCAATGAGACTGAGGTCGCGCACAGCACCCTTGTCAGCAGACGATGCCATGGCGGCGTATGCCTGCAAGGCCTTGCTGACAACGCGGTCGCGGTGTTCCGGCTGCCATGCTTTATTACCGCGGGCTTCCATTTCCTTGCGGCGGGCGGCCAGCTCCTCGTCGGTGAGCTGCACATTGATGCTGCGGTTCGGGATGTCGATTTCGATGACGTCGCCCGTGTGCACGAGGCCGATGTTACCCTTGTTGGCGGCTTCCGGAGAAGCGTGACCGATGGAAAGGCCGCTCGTACCGCCGGAGAAGCGTCCGTCGGTAAGCAGTGCGCAGGACTTGCCCAGGTGACGGCTCTTGAGGTAGCTGGTCGGGTAGAGCATTTCCTGCATGCCGGGGCCTCCCTTCGGGCCTTCGTATCGGATGACGACCACGTCGCCTGCCTTCACCACGTTCGGGTCGAGAATGCCCTTCACGGCATCTTCCTGGCTTTCGAACACCACGGCGGGGCCGGTGAACTTGAAGATGGATTCGTCGACGCCGGCGGTCTTCACGATGCAGCCGTCAATTGCGAGGTTTCCGTACAGAACAGCGAGGCCGCCGTCCTTGGTGTAGGCGTGTTCGCCGTCGCGGATAGCGCCCGTGGCGCGGTCGAGGTCGTGGTCCGGGTACATGAAGTTCTGGGAGAAGGCGACCAGGTTGTACTTGCGGCCCGGGCCTGCGAGGTAGCGCTGCTTGGCTTCTTCGCTCGGGTTACGCTTCAGGTCGTTTACTTCGAGAGCTTCGCCCATGGTCTTGGCGTGGACGGTCTTTGCGTCCTTGTGGAGGAGGCCCATGCGGTCCAGTTCACCGAGAATGCCCATGATGCCGCCTGCGCGGTTCACGTTTTCGATGTGGATGTTGTGAACGGTGGGGGCCACTTTGCAGATGCACGGCGTGTTGCGGGAAAGGCGGTCGATGTCCTTCATGGTGAAATCCACGCCTGCTTCCTGGGCCACGGCGAGCAAGTGGAGCACCGTGTTGGAAGAACCGCCCATGGCGATGTCGAGGCGCATGGCGTTTTCGAAGGCGTCCTTCGTGGCGATGCTCCTCGGGAGGATGCTGTCGTCGTTCAAATCGTAATACTGGTGGCAGAGTTCCACGATGCGCTTACCGGCAGCTTCAAAGAGTTTCTTGCGTTCGGCGTGGGTCGCGACGATGGTGCCGTTGCCGGGGAGGCTGAGGCCCAGGGCTTCGGTCAGGGAGTTCATGGAGTTTGCGGTGAACATGCCGGAGCAGGAACCGCAAGTGGGGCAGGAGTTCGCTTCGATGGCGGCCACTTCTTCGTCGCTGATGGTGCTGTCGGCGGAATCGATCATGGCGTCAATCAGGTCGAGGGCGCGGTCCTTGCCGTCCTTCGTGGTAATGTGGCCAGCTTCCATCGGGCCGCCGCTCACGAAGATTGCCGGAATGTTGAGGCGCATGGCGGCCATGAGCATGCCCGGAGTCACCTTGTCGCAGTTGGAGATGCACACGAGGGCGTCTGCGCGGTGGGCGTTGGCCATGTATTCGGTGGAGTCCGCAATCAGGTCGCGGCTGGGGAGGCTGTAGAGCATGCCGTCGTGGCCCATGGCGATACCGTCATCGACCGCGATGGTGTTCATTTCCTTGGCGACGCCGCCGGCGGCTTCGATCGCGCGGGCGACCACCTGGCCCAAGTCCTTCAGGTGAACGTGGCCCGGAACAAACTGGGTATAGCTGTTCACCACGCAAATCACCGGCTTGCCAAAGTCTTCCACCTTGGTTCCTGTTGCGTGCCACAGGGCGCGTGCACCGGCCATTTCACGGCCTTCCATAGTCTTGAGCGAACGAAGTTTCGGCATAGTATAGTCCTTGTGTTTAAAAGATGTCATCCCTGCAAGAGAATGTCATCCTCGTGAGAGAATGTCATCCCCGCGCAGGCGGGGATCCCCTTTACGTTGCACGATAATGTAGCAAAAAGCAGGCCCACAAAAAAACACCCGCCTTGCGGCAGGTGCTTTATGGAGGTTAATGTTAAAAGGATTAGTACTTGGCAGAGAGTGCGCTAGGACATTCCACTTGTACAAATTCAATCTCGGGATTGTTGGCCGCATCCATCCAGTTTGCAAGGAACAGGCAACCGTCTCTCAAACTTGAATTGTTGGCGTATTCCTTGTTGCACATGTTGATAAGGCATTCCTTGTCGTCGTAGCCACAAGAGGCTAGGAATCCTCCGTACTGTTCACCGGCACAGGAAATACCCATCTTGCTGCAACCATTGTATTTACCGGGTCCGCCGCCGGGAATCATCAGGTCAAACTGGTTGTGATTCACGTCATAACCGATATTGTTTGCCATAACAATCAGGTGCTTGCCTTTGATTTTTCTGTGGTGGTCGTTTGTGGGGGTGCCTGTTGCAGAAGCGCCGGTACCCGTAAAGGTGAGCATATAGCATTTGCCACAATCGTTTCCGCCACCGGGGGTTGCCGCAAAGGCGTAGGCGATGGTGTCATTCACGATTTGCGGAGTCTGGTCAAAGCATGTGCCGGCATTGCCGCCGTCGCAGACGCTGGCGTCATCGACGCTAGCCCGAGAAACGCCGTCGGTCTGACAGGTCCTGGCAATCGGGCCGCCCTTTCCGCTCCAGGCGCAATGGGGTTTGCAGCTGTCCCAATAGCGGGTAGCATAACCATATTTCTTGTTGCCGTCTATAATCTTAGGGAGCTGGGCAGGACCGCTGTACTGGCTTGTAGAACTTGGAGTTTGCTGCTGCGAGTTTGAACTAGGAGCCTGTTGGCGTGAACTTGAACTTTGGTTCTGGTTCGGGTTCGATGCAACGCCCAGGTCCGCACAGGCTTTTTTGTTCGGGTCGTGCCAGCATTGCAAAACGCATTCGTTATTATAAGAATACTGTTCGCCGTGGGCTCCTGTTAAGCCTTGTGCCCAATATTCGACACATTTCCTCGAAACTGAATCATAGCATTTGCCTTCGCAATTGGTTGATGCAGTAGAGTTTTGCGTCTGGTTGCTGGCAGAACTGGTCGTATTGTTGTTCTGATTGTTGCTTCCGTTGCTAGCAGAACTGGTCGTATTGTTGTTCTTGTTGTTGCTTCCGTTGCTGGCAGAACTCGTTGTAGTCTGCTGGTTGGCGTTGCTTGCGGGCTTGTTCGGGTTCTCGGCAATGACGTCGCCGTTGTTGCTCACGATGTCGCCGTTGTCATCGACTTTACCTACATCGTTGCCTTCGGTATCCGTAACTTTCCCGTCACCGTTAACCACCAGTTTGTCTCCGTTGTCAGTTGTGACAACTTGAACGCCTGACAGGTCTCCATCTTCGATGTTATCTACGACGGTTTCGCCAGAGTCGTTAGTGATTTTTCCGTCGGCAAATTGCCCAATGGCATTCCACTGTTCGTCGAATACTTTCCCATCTTCTGTGATGTAGTATTTTTGTCCGTCTTGGTCAAGAATTTGGACATTTTCGGCCATGTTCGGAAGGAGATTGGCCGGGTTTACAGTGGTGTTGTCGGTGCAGTTCCAGGCGAGCATGAGCGCACCCGCAACCAACAGTGATTTAAAGAACGGAAATTTCATGTTACCTCTCTTATACCCATCACCCGGCTCCAAAAATATAATAATGTGGCCAAATTGGCTTGTAAAAAAGAATTTAGGGTGACCAGGGTCAACTTTTTGAGACGTTTTTGCTTTGGTTTAAGCCAAAGTAACTCTTTTTTTACCAGGCTGTATCGAAAAAAAAAGTTTGTTTAATAGAGAATTCTATATTTCTGTTAAATGCAAATGAAACTCCGGATATTGCTTTTCTGGGGAACTTTTGGGGTTATCTTCGGAACTGCAGGGGCTGCCCCTGTGGTGGGTTCCGAACGTACCCGAAATTTGCAGGGCTTGGAACGTTCTCCCATGCTCATGGAGTACCACAGGCAGACCGTGGGGGAGGACCGTCAGTTCTTTACCTACCCCAGGCGTGATTACGGATTTATCCGGAACTTTACACGCACGGAGTCCGGAGCCATGATGTTCATGGCCGATACCACCGGGGAGTTTTTTGGCAAGAACCACAGCTTTGGGGTGGCGGCGTCTCCTGTGTTCGGGGCGGAGTACCGTGGCAGCGAATCTTTGGGCGATACCCTGTGGCCCTCCTTTGACGGGGGCATTTACCTGCGGGGCTATGCCGACTCCCTGGATTTCGATCTGGATGCCCGCATGTATGCCGGTGAACATTCCGCCAAGAAGCCCAAGAGTTTTGACGGCGAGGTCTTTGACGTGCAGACCAAGGATGGCAATGCCGGAGCCGATTACGTGAGCTATTCCCGCTACAGGGCCCACATGGCCCTGAACTACGCCTGGGCAAGGTTGCAGCTGGCCCGCGACGTGCTCCACTGGGGGCCGGGATACTACAACAACCTTTCCCTGAACCAGTTTGCCCTGCCCTACAACATGCTCTCCCTGGACCTGACCTTTGGACCCCTGCGGGTATTCAGCGTGTATGCAGACCTTCGGGTGGACAGCTGGAGCTACAGCAGGAACAACCTGAACGACCGGAATCTATATGCCCACCGCTATGAACTGGCCCTAGGAAACTTGACTATCGGCGTGAGCGAAATCCAGGTGCTGTACAACGAGAACAAGCCCTGGCTGTTTGTGCCCATCGCTCCGCTTTTTATTGAAAAGGGCAATTACACCGAGCGGGTAAACAACGGGGCCCTGGCCCTGGACATGAACTACCGCCTGTTCAGTGCGGTCAGGCTTTATGGTGAGTTCTTCTTGGACGATTTGGAATCTCCCAATGCAGTTTACGAAAACAAGTACAGCAACAACCGCTGGGCAGGCATGCTGGGTCTGCAGGCGGGTCACGACTTTTACGTGGGGCAAAAACGACTCAGTGTGGGCACTATTGCCGAAATCGCCCGTGTGGAGCCCTACACCTATTGCCATTACGATACCGCCCATGCGCAGCTTGCGAACCTGGGGGCTCCTCTAGGGAATCCCAACGGCCCCAACAGCTTGGCGGTGGACTGGACGGTATATGCCCAGGCGGCCCTTGGGTCCCTTGGACAGCTTTTTGCAGGAGTGCACCAGAAATGGCTGTGGAAGGGCTCCGATGCCGGGAGTAACATCGAAGACCCTTACAAGACGGTGCGCAAGCGTTTTGCCCATGGGGCGCCTCTTGTTTATACCGTGGCTCCAGCCATCGGGTACAACGGACGGTTTGTAGGCTTTTCGGGTGAGTTGACCTTGGGTGATGTCCACACTGCGGACGTCAGGATTTCTTTCATGTGGTAGTTTATGACATGTATTAAAGAGAAGATAGAGAAAAGCGGGCACTTCAAGGCGCTGATGAACAGCTTCCGTTTGCGTAAGCGGGTGCTGGCCCTGGCCGATGCCTTTGTGGTGGCGGTGTCGGCTTTGATCGCCAACTACCCTCTGCCCCTTTTCGCCCAGCGTATCGGTCGGCCTGACCTGTTTCTCATTATTGTCGTAAGCATTATTTGCTGTTTCGGAAGCCTGCTGTTTTTTGGTGCCTACAACAAGCTCTGGCGTTATTTTAGCAAGCGGGATTATCTGAGTTGTGTCAAGGGAATTGTCATGGGCATTGCCTTGGCATACGGCCTGGTGTACCTGTTCCACAAGGATTTGTTCTGGGAATTTGCCCTGCTCCACGCTTTCGTTGCCATAGTGGGAGTTTCCCTGTTCCGCTATCTGTTCCGTAGGACATTTGTGTCTTTGGTGTCTACGGGAATGCACGAGGCCGAACGCAAGCGTACCATGATTATCGGTGCGGGAAATGCGGCTCAGCTTTTGCTAAATGAAATTCGCAATAACCAAACGGATGCTAGCCGTGGAGAGAGTACCGGGTCTGCCAAGAATATCAATCCCGTGTGTTTGATAGATGACGACCGTTATAAGATTGGCAAACCTTTTAACGGGGTGCTGGTGGCTGGAACTACATCGGATATTCCGAAAGTGGTAAAGGAATTGCGGATTGAGCAGATTATCTTTGCTATCCCTAGTTGTCCGCCTAAGGACAGACAGACTATCTTGGATATCTGCGGAAAGACCGGCCTTCCGGTGAAGGTGTTGCCCTTTATCGGGAGCCTTTTGGATACCTCTGCCGTGGGCACGGGTGCTACTAGTTTTGTAAGCCAAATCCGCGATATCAAGGTGGAGGACTTGCTTGGCCGCGAGCCCATCAAGTTCAACAATTCTGAAATTCGCGAGTTCATTGAGGGTAAAGTCTGCATGGTCACCGGCGGTGGTGGCAGCATCGGTAGCGAACTGGTGCGCCAGATTGCAAAGTATAGGCCCAAGCAGGTGATTATCGTGGATATCTACGAGAACAATG
This sequence comes from Fibrobacter sp., assembly GCA_016295375.1. GTDB lineage: Bacteria > Fibrobacterota > Fibrobacteria > Fibrobacterales > Fibrobacteraceae > Fibrobacter. Next base: position 39,228 of record JAEDLI010000010.1, read on the forward strand.
CCTACGAAATCCAGCAGGAACTGGTGATGGAGTATGGCGACCGTCTGAATCTGGTGACGTTGATTGCAAGTGTTCGTGATTATTTCCGCATGAACCAGATTTTCAAGAAATATGAGCCCCAGGTGGTGTTCCACGCGGCGGCTCACAAGCACGTGCCCCTGATGGAAAATAACCCCATGGAAGCCATCAAGAACAACGTGGTGGGCACGTTCAACATGGCCACGCTTTCGCTGCTGCACAACGTGAAAAAGTTCGTGATGATTAGCACCGACAAGGCGGTGAACCCCACCAACGTGATGGGGGCGTCCAAGCGTTGTTGCGAAATGATTGTCCAGTTCTTTGCACAACAAAAGGACTGCAAGACTGAATTCGTGACCACCCGCTTTGGAAACGTGCTGGGAAGTAACGGCTCCGTGATTCCCCTGTTCAAGCGCCAGATTGAGCAGGGCAAGCCCGTAACGGTGACACACCCAAACATTATACGCTACTTTATGACTATTCCGGAGGCGGTGAATTTGGTGCTTGAGGCGGCGAGCTTTGCCCACGGTGGCGAAATTTTTGTTCTGGACATGGGGCAGCCCGTAAAGATAGTGACCTTGGCAGAAAACCTCATCCGTATGTATGGCAAGGTGCCTTACAAGGATGTGGAAATCAAGTTCACGGGACTGCGACCTGGAGAAAAACTGCTCGAAGAATTGCTGATGAACGAAGAAGGCCTACAGAAGACCAAGAACAAGCTCATCTATATCGGAAAGTTGATTGAGATTGATGCCGATACCTTTATCAATGAACTGTGGACATTGAAGAATGCTGCTCAGGAAAATGACGACAAGACCGCCATTTCTGCCTTGCACCATATTGTGCCCACGTTCACCACTCCCGAGGAATTCAACAAGACGGTAAGGATGCCCGCTGTATGACAATTCGTTTCGATAGTAAAG
>JAEDLI010000073.1 GCA_016295375.1 Fibrobacter sp.
TCTATGGTAAGCGCGCCCGCAAGTTCATCGAAGCCATGAAGAAGGTTGACCCGACCATCAAGGTGGCGGTGCTCGGCGTGCTGGATGGCGAATGGAACGACAACGTGCTTCGTGAAACCGGCGACATTGCCGACGGTATCATCGTTCACCACTACCCGCAGCACTATGGTGAAGAAAATGACTTCGCCATGCTCTCTGCTCCGCAGGACCTGGTGCCTATCTACAGCCGCCTCCACAAGCTGGTGGACAAGTGGACCAAGCACTTCAACAAGAAGCAGAAGTTCGAACTGTGGCTCACCGAATGGAATTCCGTGGACTTCAACCCGGGTCCGCAGACCATTTCTCTCGAGAACGGCCTGTTCGTTGCTGACTACCTGGCTATGCTCGCCACTGAAAACGTGGACAACGCACAGTACTGGGATATCCACAACGACATTACCCCGGAAGGTGGTGACTACGGTTACCTGACCCGTTCTGCAGAAGAATGCATGAACTGCCCGCGTCCGAGCTACTGGGCATTCCAGATGGCTTCTGACGCTCTCCGCGGCAAGCTCCTCAAGACTGAAATCTCCGGTGACAAGGAATCTCTCATCACCACCTACTACACTGAGAATGGCAAGAAGAAGTCCCTGTTGGTGATCAACAAGAACCCCTACAGCGACTACGAACTGAAGCTCTCCATCCCTGGCTTCTCCGGCAAGGCTACCATCCAGACTCTGGACCGCAGCTCCGAAAAGCTCAAGGAAGGCTGGGCCAACGACCCGTCCAAGAAGGCCAAGAAAGGTGTAGACGTGTCCAAGCCGATCAAGGTCGGCAAGCGCACCATCACCCTCATTACCATCGAGTAATTGACGGAATGTCATCCCCGACTTGGTCGGGGATCTCCTAGCTAGGAAAAGCCCCGGCTCTGCCGGGGTTTTTCGTTTGTCCTACAGGGTATAAAAAACAAAAGACCCTCTCAAAAGAGAGGGTCTTCGCGGGATAGACGAGGCTTGAACTCGCAACCTCCGGCGTGACAGGCCGGTGCTCTAACCAAAATTGAGCTACCACCCCAAATCGTTTCCGATTTTCGGTAGTGGGCGATAACGGATTCGAACCGCTGACATTCTGCTTGTAAGGCAGACGCTCTGAACCAACTGAGCTAATCGCCCGAAAGGGTTACTTGTCCTGCTTTTTACCGCCGAAGATGATTCCGAGAGGAATGACCACCACGTAGGCAAGAACCAGGATAAGAGGTGCGACCGTAAGGCTGACCGGATTGTCGGCAGGACCCTGCTGGAGGCAGAAGAAGCCGATTACCAGGAGCAAGATCCCGATAGCAATCAAAATGAAATTTTTCTTGTTCATCGTCTTACACAACCTTAAAGTGACTGCGCAAATATAGCATAAAAAAGCCGAATGTCAAGGGAGATTTCTACTTCTGGCCGGGGTATTTCACTCGGGTGTGGTAGGTGCCGTCCAGGCTGCGGAGGAACGCCTGTTCCAGCTTGAACAGTTCACGGACCGACAGGTTGCATTCGCTGAACTGCCCCTCGTTGAAACGGCCCTGGATGGTATTGTGGATCATTTCTTGCAGGGCTTCGGAATCCATGTTGGGCATGGAACGGCTGGTAGCCTCGATGATGTCGGCCAGCATGAGGATTGCCGTTTCCTTGCTCTGGGGCTTGGGTCCCTTGTACTGGAATTCCTCTTGTTTTACAACCTTTGTGGGGTCTTCCTTGGCGGCTTCAAGAGCCTTGTGGTAGAAATACTGGATGGTGGTGGTGCCGTGGTGTTCGGAGATGCCTGCGGCCACCAACTCGGGAATCTTGTATTCCTGGGCAAGGGCATAGCCCTGGGTCACGTGCCCGATGATAATCTTGACAGACTGGGCTGGATCCAGGGAGTTATGAGGGTTGATTCCCTGTTTCTGGTTTTCGGTGAAAAATTCCGGACGCATGGTCTTGCCGATGTCGTGGTACAGCGCCATGACGCGGACCAGCAAGGAATTGGCCTCGATACTTTCGGCCACCTTTTCGGCCAGGTTCGACACCTGGATGCTGTGGTGGAAAGTGCCAGGAGCAAGCTCGGAAATGCGCTTTAAGGCCGGACGGTTGAAGTCGGACATTTCCATGAGGGTAAGTACCGTAGTGATGCCGAAGATACGTTCCATCAAGTGCACAAAGAATGCCGACGCGATAGCGATACATACGGCAAAGTTCGCGCTTGCGGCAATAAGAGTCTGGTAGAAGGCTTCGAAACTCATGCGGTTACGTAGCAGGAACATGATACTGATGGATGCCGCCATGGAAAGGATGCCCACGAAAATAGCGTAGATGAACTGCACCCGGTAGCGGATTTTTACCAACGGAACGAGCGAAATAATCAAGACCGCAAACACGGCAATGGTAGCCGCCAGGTCGTAGCCGTTGAGGATGCCGAATATCAGGGAAGACAGCACGGAGAAGGCGATGCCCAGTCCGTAGTTAAAGAGAACGGTGGCGATGACCGGGGTAAAGGCGAAGGGATAGAGCCACATAAAGTCAACCCCTTCGGGGAGTACCATGGCTTCGGGCCTGTTCAGGGAGTTGGACAGGTAGTGCACGGCCCAGAAACTCACCAGCTGGATAATTGCCAGGAGAACAAGGCTCCAGAGCTGCCTCGGGCTCTTGAACTTGCGTACCGTTTCGTTGTAGAAGAAATAGAAGAAAAAGGCGATGATGATGAGGGCGATGATGATGGACTGGCCAAAGGGAGCCGTCAGGGTTCTCTGGTTTTCTTCTTTTTGCTGGGCTTGCTGCAGGGCTTCCATCTTTTCCAAGATGTCCTTGGTGATGGGGTCGCCCTGCTTTACGATTTCCATGCCACGGGGAACCATACCCTTGATGAGAGTCACCTTGTCCCGGGCGGAAGCCTTGCGGGCGGCCGTTTCCTTTTCTAGGTAGAATACGTTAGGCAGCGAGAACACGTAGAGTACTTCGTAAAAAGCGCTCTGCAGTCCCTGGTCGCTGGGGAAAGCCTGTTGCAGCTGAGCGAAGGCTTCGTCGATACGGCGCTGCAAAGGTTGGATAGCGGTTGTTTCCAGGGTGGTTTCCTCGCTATCGCGAATTATGGCAACGGTGGTCTTGTTGTAAATCAGGTGCTTGATTTCTTGGACATTGTAGGATTCCATGAACAACTTAAGCTCGGTCTCGGTCTTGGCGAGAAGTGTGTTGGAAACGCCACGCTTGAGCATCTGGTTGAATACAGAAAACACGGAATCTCTGGCCTTTGAATTTTGGCTCAAGGGCTTGATGGCGGTAATGGAAAGCCTTTGCTTTAGGACCTCGTAGACTCGGGAAGCCTGCTGCACCTTCATCTGCAGGGTGTCTGCTGCTTCTTGGCTTGAGTTGCCGGGGGCATTGCTAATCTGGGCTTGCAGGCTGCCGTACTGGGCGAGCTTGTGGAGGTACTGCTTCAGGTCTTCGCTGATGCGGTTGGTTTCGTCGGAGTTGTACTCGAAAATGGCGTTGACCTTTTCTTCGGCGCGCTGGCGTTCGGCCTCAATTTCTTGTTTGGACTTGGGAATGTCGAAATTGATGGGAGAGATGATGGTGCGGGTACTGAGCTGGCCCAGGTGGGGGTGGTCTGCCTGCATGGCGATATTCTTGTCGGGGAACAGGAATATGGCGATAGCCGCGACCAACACGCAGCCAAGGAAAAGATGGAGTTTTTTCTTCTTCTTTTTCATTTGGAGTCCTTTTGCTCGTAGGCGGACAAGATGTCTTTCACCAGAGGATGCCGCAAAACATCGGTGGCGGTAAATTCAACTTTGGCGATGCCCCTGATTCCGTTCAAGATGGTCATGGCGTGTTCCAGTCCGGACTTTTGCCCCTGGGCCAGGTCTACCTGGGAGGTGTCTCCGGTAATGATGGCCTTGCTGTGGGGCCCGAGTCTGGTAAGGAACATCTTCATCTGGGGTATCGTGGTGTTCTGGGCTTCGTCCAGAATGATAAAGGCGCGTTTGAGGGTGCGTCCACGCATGTAGGCGAGGGGTGCTACCTCGATGGCTCCGGTTTCTTCGTACCGACGGAGTTTTTCAGGAGGCAGCAGCTCGGAGAGGCTGTCGTGGATGGGCCTCAGGTAAGGGGCGATTTTTTCTTTCAGGTCGCCGGGCAAAAACCCTAGGGATTCTCCCGCTTCTACGGCAGGCCGGACTAGGCATATCCGTTCGGCCTCGTTACGTTCGAGGCTTGCGACGGCCAGAGCTACCGCAAGAAACGTCTTGCCTGTACCGGCGGGACCCTTGGCGAAAATGACGTCGTTCTTTTCGACGGCCTTTACCAGTTCTGCCTGGGAGGGCGTCTTGGGGCCAATGGATATGCCGAATCGGTTCCGGATGATGGGGGCTGCGCCAAGGTCGAAATTCTTGACGACAGCCGGTGAAGACTTACCGAGAAGGCGCTCCACCTGCTTGGCGGTAAAGGATTCTCCGTGTTTTGCGGCGATTTTCAGCTGGTCCAGGACCGTCAGCAGGCCTTGTAGGTCTGCACCGTCCTTGGGCTTCAAGTTGAGGCCCGGGAGTCTGGCCTGTATCTCAACACAAAAACGGCCTTCCAATAAGCGGAAAACCGTTTCGTTCTCTCCTGAAACCATCCGTTTCAGGTTATCAGAGATGGAGTAATGTTCCAAATGACCTACTCGGCGTCGGGACGTTCCACCGGAATGCCCAATTTGTTTTTGGCGTCGAAGATTTCCTTGCGGAGCTTATGGTTTTCTTCGGTCATGGCCATGGCTTCGTCTTCGTTCTTCTTCAACTTGTTTTCGTCGATATGTTCCTTTTGGACGGCGGCCTTTCCACCAGCACCGCCGGCTGCACCTCCTTCGGCGCCACCTTCGTCGCTGCTACCACCGGAAGAGCCGGCGCAAGCGGTGAAGAGGGCAAGGGACAGAGAGGCGAGGATCAGTTTCCAATTTTTCAAAAATGACATTATTCAGGCTCCATTCTAGTCTGTGTTGCGTAAAATGTATATTATTTACGGCAAAAAAGTTGTAAAAAAGTGAAATCCTTATGAAAATTGCCGAAAATTTGCGAAAATCCTATTCCCAGGTCTTCATTTCTTCGCCGGATTATGATTCTGTGGCTTTGTATCGGGAGCGTCGTCTCCAGATGATGGAAAAGCTGGACTCCTTCTGCGTTTTTGGAGGAATGCCTAAAGATCCCGGTTCCGAAGAGGCTTTTACAGAAACCTGGACTCGCTTTGTCCAGGACCCGGCTTTCTTGTTCCTTACGGGAGTGAACCAGCCGGGGTGCTACCTGGTGCTGGACCCCAGAGCAAAAAAAACGGTTCTCTTTGTGCCGGAAAAGGACCTTTTCCGGGAATTCTGGAACGGAAAACGGTTAGGAATCGAGCCTGGAAGTGACGATGTATCTAGGGTCACAGGCATTGCCGATGTCCGGGATGCCCTGGAGTTTTTGCCCTTTGTGGAAACCATGGCGAAAAAATACCGGTCCAGGGGGGTCGGTTACGTCTATTATTACGAAAAGGTCCGGGGCGACCATAACGACAGACTGAAAGACCAGGTGGCGAAGGTCCTTGGCCGGCAGGGGATGAAGGTGAGGACCTGCTCGCCGATACACTTTGCAGAGAGGCTTCCGTTGGGACCGGAGCGCATCGCCGACGCCAAGAGGGCCCAGTCCATCACGGAGAAGGCTTTCCGCAACCTGCTCCCGCGGGTGAAATCCTTCAAGAGCGAGCGAGAACTGTACCTGTACTTGAACTACGAGATGCAGCGCCGAAGCGACGGTGACCTGGCGTTTCCGACCATTGCCGCCTCCGGAGAAAACGCCTGCTGCCTGCACTACGTGAAAAACGATGAGCCTCTGAAGTCGGGTCGGATGATTCTCTTGGATTTTGGCGTGCGTTACGGAACCCTTCATAGCGACATTTCCAGAACAATTCCCCTGAACGGGAAGTTCACTCCCTTACAGGCGCTGCTATACCAGATTGTTTTGGACTCTGCGTTAGTTTATCAGAAATTCGTGAAACTCGGAGTGAGCCTGAAAGAAATAGGCCAGATTCCTTGGGAATTTATCATGGATGAGCTGAAATCCCGATTGGTAAAGGCCCACAAGGGCAAGTTCAAACTGTGTTATGACAAGAGACCCCATGGGGTGAGTCACTTTATCGGTGAACACATTCACGATGGTGACCCAGGTTCCCGTTCCTTGGATACCGTCTTGGAACCGGGTATGCTCATCTCTTGTGAGCCGGGATTGTATGGCGAATTCGAAGGTGTGTTCAATGGGCGGCGCTACTGCGAAAAGATTGGTATCCGCATCGAGGATGACCTGCTGATTACGAAAACGGGCTTTTTGAACATTTCAAAGAAAATTCCGAAAGAAATCGGGGAGATTGAGCGGCTGATGCAGGGATAGATTTCTTGACCCCAAAAAAAGACTCCGTGCCAAGCACGAGGTGACATCTTAATACCCAAAAGCCAAGATTTGCCCCCAAAACCTCGAACCTTCTTCCTCAAGCAGATCCTCGCCTGCGCGAGGATGACGTTCCTCGAACCCCTAACCCTAGATCCTAGTCTCTAAATCCTAGCCCCTAATTACTATCTTTACCCTCAAATTTTTACGAAGGTCCAAAATGTGGAAATATAGCGGAGCGATCCGATTCTTTCTTTCTATTCTTGCGGTAACGTTTGTCCAGATGGGGGTGTTCATTTACGCCCAGAAGATTCTGTCCGGCTCTTTTGCCGGGGTGGAGGGCGGCCAGAACTGGCAGAGCCTGATGCTGCAGATCTTCTTTATCGCCCCCTACGTGGTGTTCGTATGGGCGGCAGGGCTTTTCTCCAACAAGTTTTCCAAGAACAGGGTGCTGGCGTGGTCGTCTCTCTTTATGACGGCCTTTGTGATAGCCATGGCGGTGCTGGTGACCTGCGGTGTACCCCGTGTGGCGTTCTGGCTCTGTATCGGTCTTTCGACGGGTTTTGCGGTGCACAGTGCGGCCAAGTACGCCGTGTTGAAAGAGATGTTTGGCGTCCGGAACTTGAGCTATGCCAACGCCTTCTTGCAGATTTTCTCCCTGAGCGGTATCATCGCTGCCAGTTGGCTTGCCATCGTGGGCGTGAACCTTATTGACCTGGGTAGCCTTGCCAAGTACGAGGCCGTGGGCAGGATTATCTCTAAATCAGTGGTGATTCCCTGGATTCTGGTGGGGGTGAGCGTGCTTGGTACCGTGGCGAGTTTCTTGATCCCGAAGGTCAAGTATGCCGACCCCAACGTTAGTTTTACCACCGCCCGGCGCAGGTTTAGCCTGGGCTGGCGTCAACGTCCTCTGCGCGCCACCATAATCGCCCTCTCCATGTTCTGGGCCATGGCCCAGGTGTTCACCCTTCTGTTCCAGGATGTATCTGGCTCCGAGACGGTGAACATGATCCAGAATTACCTGCCCTTTGCCATCGGGGGCCTGATGGTGGGCTCCATCTTTGCGGCCAGGAACTCCAAGGACTTTATCGAGACGGGCTTTATCCCCCTGGGCATGATTGGGGCCTCCCTTTGCATGCTCCTGATTCCCTTTATGGTGCACCCTGTGGCCCTTTCCGTGATTTATGTACTGGTGGGCTTCTTTGGTGGCATGTTCCTGGTGCCTGTGAACGCCCTCTTGCAGTACAATACTCGCCCAAACAATTCGGGCTGGGTCATTGCCCTTGCGAACTTGATACAGGCGGTAATCCTTGGTGTTTTCCTTGTGCTATATTCGGTGATGGTGCATTACACCCATATCCGTCCGCAGCTCTACTTCGTGGGACTGGGTGTCATTTCTCTTTGCGTATTCGCTTGGATTATCACGAACCTGCCCCAGGCTTTGCTCCGCTCCCTTTTGCGCCTGGTATTCAGCCGCCACAAAATTCGCGTGCTGAACGTGGGCAACATTCCCAATGCGGGCCCGGTGCTCATGGTGGGTAACCACCATAGCTTTATCGACTGGGCCATGCTCCAGATGGCAAGCCCCCGCCCGCTCTGCATTGCAAGCAACAAGGACCACTTTGAAAGGTGGTACTTGCGGGCAATCTTGAAGCGTTTGGGAATGATTCGCATTGACAACCGCCACCCCGAAGAAGCCATGGAAAAAATCCACGAGGCCCTTTTGGCGGGCAAGGCCGTGGTCATGTTCCCTACGGGTGAGGTTTCCAAGTCCCCCCATGTGGAACCGTTCAATCTGGATTACACCAAGGCTGTGGAAGGGACGGACGCCGTGCTGCTTCCGTTCTATATCCAGGGACTTTGGGGCTCCAACTACAGTTATAGTGGCTCCGACATGTATGGCGCTTCCTCGGACCGTTCGGTGACGGTGGCTTTTGGCGAGGCTATTCCTGCAACCACACCTCCAAACGAGGTCCGTGCCATTGTCCGCAAGATTTCTATCGAGGCTTGGCAGTATGCGGTCAAGTTTGTGCGTCCCATTGCGGCCTCTTGGATCAAGACCTGCAAGAAGTACGTGAAGAACGGACCCGCCATCTACAACACCGATGGTGGACATTTCTCCGGATACAAGCTCATGGGCGCAGTCATGGCCTTCCGCGGGCTTCTGAAAAAGAAGTTGGGTAGGCAGGAGCAGAATATTGGCATTATGCTTCCGCCAAGTCCCGCAGGCGTGATTGTGAACCTGGTTCTTTGGGTCATGGGCAAGACCAATGTGAACCTGAACTACACTTCTTCTGTAGATAACGTGAAGTACTGCTGCGAAAAGGCGAATGTGACCACCGTGATTTCTAGCCGCCAGTTCGTGGAAAAGTTGAAGGGTCGGGGTAACGACTACTCCCAGGTGGCTTCGGACAAGGTGCGCATCCTCTATGCCGAAGACCTGATGAAGGAAATCCCCAAGGTGAAGATTGCGGCCCTCCTGGTGCTTTGCATGATTATGCCCGCATGGCTTATCCGCTTTGTGTTCTGCAAGCGTACCCGTATCGACGATACCGCCGTCATCGTGTTCAGTTCCGGCTCCGAAGGAACCCCGAAGGGCGTGCTCCTTTCGCACCGCAACCTGATGGGCAACATTCAGCAGTTGGCCTGTATCCTGAACGTGAGCCGCGGCGACGTGATGCTTTCGGAGCTTCCGCTGTTCCACAGTTTCGGCCTGACGGTGACCACGCTCTTGAACCTGACGGAAGGCTGCCCCATTGTGGCGGTGGCGGACCCCACCGACGTGAAGACCATGGCCCGCGTGTGCTCCCGCTTCCGCGTGACCTGCATGGTGGCGACCCCCACCTTCTTGCGGGCCTTTACCGTGAGCCGCTATGTACACCCCTTGGTGTTCAAGTATGTGCGTATCATCATCGCAGGTGCCGAAGCCTTGCGGCCTGAACTGGCTACGGCATTCCGCCTCAAGTTCGGTAAGGAAATTTACGAAGGTTACGGTTGTACCGAGACCGCCCCTGTGGCGTCGGTCAATACAGAAAACACCCTGCTGAACGACTACATGACCATGCAGGTGAACAACAAGCCCGGTACCGTTGGTCCGGCACTCCCTGGAACCCAGTTCCTGATTGTGGACCCCGAGACCAACGAACCGCTCCCCACGGGGGAGGCTGGCATGATTCTTATCGGCGGGTGCCAGGTGATGCAGGGCTACCTGAAGGATGACGAACGTACCAAGAGCGTCATCGTGAATATCAACGGTATTCGCTATTACCGCACGGGCGACAAGGGTTATTTGGACGAAGATGGCTTCCTTACCATCGTGGACCGTTACAGCCGCTTTGCGAAGCTGGGCGGCGAGATGGTCAGCCTCGGTGCTGTTGAAAAGAAGATTCAGGACACTCCGGTGCTGGAAGGCTGCGACTACCTGGTCACTACCATTCCGGATGCCGCCAAGGGCGAAAAGATTGTGCTGCTCTATCAGGGCGACAAGGACCCGAAACAGGTGCTTTCGGAACTCAGGGCCAGCGGATTCCCGCCCATCATGCTTCCGTCTCTCGCATTCCCGGTGGAAAAGGTTCCGAAACTTGGGACCGGCAAGGCTGACTTTACCGGAGCGAAAAAACTCGCGAAAGAACTGGCAGGGATTAAGTAAGTGTGTAATGTGTGGTGCTCAGTTGTCGGTTATCAGTGTGCTGGTTTCTAGAAGCTCCTGTCTAAAGCATCAAAACTCATAACTCGCAACTCATAACCCGTAACTCGAAACTGATATGAGCGAAGGCAACATCGAAAAAGGCTATACTCCTATACGGACTGTTCGGCTGGTGTCGGCCGTGGTGGCCGTGGCGGGTATGTTCTGCCTGCTGGTCCAGCGTATCTTGTCCATAGCCATGACCATGGCCCAAGAAATTCTGGACCTGGCCTTTGCACGCTACGGTAATTTCACGGGGCGTTTTGCCGCCAACAACTTTGCCGAAGACAAGAAACTCCTTTCGATGCTGAACGAGTTGAAGGGACTGATTCCTACGGTAGAGACATCCCTGACCTTGCTTCTGGTGTTGAGCGTTGTACTTTTCGCCATTGCCCTGGTGGGGCTTGCCTTGCCGAGGCAGTCGGGGCATGTGCTGGTGGCCCTGAAACTCCTGAAATGGCAGCCTGGCGATGACGAAAATGAAAGCGAGGGCGAACAGCTGACCTTGAACCCTGCTTCGTTAAAAAAGCTGGGAATTGTTGCCGGTGTAATTCTTGCTATTGTGCTGGCTGTTTTCGGTATCCGAGGCTGTATGCTGGTTTCCAGCGCCCAGGCTCAGGAGGCGGCCCTTCACGAGTTGAACACTGAGGTTCAGGGCTATATGTCAACCCAGCGAGCCTTCTTTAACAAGAGTAAAGCTCTTGGCAGTGCAAAACAGCTGGGGCTTGACACCCTAGTCGATGGCAAATACTACACCTTTAGGGTAGGGCGCAATTATATCGATGCCGAATCCAAGGACGCTCTGGAAAATTGCCTTTCGGGTAGCCACTGGAGGGTGAATGCCAGCGTGAGCGGATTCCTTTCCAAAGAGCTGAAATTCTTCAGCATGCTCCCCAAGAATCGGGATTGCCAAAAATTCAGCCCGAATCTCAAAAACTCAGGACGATAGAGTCGTTTTTTTATACTTTGGTATAGAACGCTTTTACAGGTGGCGTTTTAACCTTGCCGTTCCCGCGAATGCGGGAACCTGTTGGCTGTATAGGGAGAAATTGGCCGCCTGGCAAAATAAAAGGATTTTATGCAGCAGTACCTAGACTTGTTGAAAGATATCATGGACAATGGTGTGGATCGTTCCGACCGTACGGGTACGGGAACCCGTTCCGTTTTTGGCCGTCAGAACCGTTATGACCTTTCCAAGGGCTTCCCCTGCCTTACCACCAAGAAACTCCACTTGCGCAGCATCATTCACGAGCTGCTGTGGTTTTTGAAGGGGGATACCAACATCAAGTACCTTCACGACAACAAGGTGACCATCTGGGACGAATGGGCCGACGAGAACGGTGACCTTGGGCCTGTTTATGGCCACCAGTGGCGCAGTTGGCCTACTCCCGACGGAGGTCACATCGACCAGATCCAAAATCTGATTGACAGCCTCAAGAACAATCCCGATTCCCGGCGTCATTTGGTGTGCGCCTGGAACGTGGCCGAAGTGAACAAGATGGCCCTGCCTCCTTGCCACTGCCTTTTCCAGTTTTACGTGGGCGGTGTAGGGGAGTCCGGCAAGCGCAAGCTCAGCTGCCAGCTTTACCAGCGTAGTGCCGATATGTTCTTGGGCGTGCCCTTCAACATTGCATCCTATTCCCTGTTGACCATGATGCTTGCCCAGGTCTGCGGTTACGAGGCAGCCGAGTTCGTGCACACCTTCGGTGACCTGCACCTGTATAGCAACCATTTTGACCAGGCCAAGGAACAGCTTTCCCGCACGCCCCGCAAGCTCCCCACCATGAAGATGAACCCCGATGTGAAGGACCTTTTTGAATTCAAGTTCGAGGACTTTGAACTCACGGATTACGATCCGTGGCCGACCATTAAAGCACCGATCGCGGTTTAAAATAGTGTGTAGTGTGAAGTGTGTAATGTGTAATGAATAGTTTCACATCCCACATCTCACATCT
>JAEDLI010000011.1 GCA_016295375.1 Fibrobacter sp.
TGTCGGTAGAGATTGATTTTGACAAGGATGATGATGAAGTCCCTGCTGAAAGCAGTTCTGATATTGAAATTTCTGCCGATATATCCAATATTAATATATCCGTTCCAAATTTTGGAGGAACGGCGGAATTCATGAATTTATCCGTTTTAGAGCAGACTGATGAAGTTGTTTTAGATGACCTTGACGACAATATATCCAGTATTTCAACAACAGTTGAAAGTGCCCTGAATGAAGTTGATGATTTGCGGTTGTCTGGACTTGGCTTGAATGAGTCTCTTGATTCTGCTTCTGCATATTTTTCTGGTGTCGGCTCAAATATACGGTCTTTGGTATATACGGCATTCGAGAACTATAGAGATGCATTGCCCGATGGGACAACATCTGTCCCCTTGGCTGCACTTGTTTCTGGATTGAACACGAATCTCCCAGATCAGTTACCGTCAAATATTGGAAATCCCGTTTTTAGTGTCCCAAATAATGATACACTCAAGCTAGATTTTGATGTTCTTGCCGCCTAGTGGGATAATTCCACACTTCACACTTCACACTACACACTTCACATTGCTTCTGCGTTAGGGGGCGTCGCACCTTTGTGGCGAGACGCGCAAGCGGCTCGATGAGCCGAGCGTGCTCGGCGAGCAGCACCCGCCCCGGCCCATGGCTGACGCGGGGATGACAAGTTGGGGCCGGGGAACGCCCATAAGAAAACAGATTTAGGTTATTGTCCTTATATATTCCCGAATATCTGAAATGGGGTGTTTGCTTTTTTGTGCAAAGAAAGGTATATTTTGGAAGAGGATTTCGATGGAACGCTTGAAGATTTATTTGGACAACTGTTGCTATAATCGTCCTTACGACGACCAGTCTCAACTAAAGGTCAGTTTAGAGGCTCAGGCTAAATTGGAAATCTAACAGCAGATTCGTAATGGGGTGTTCGATTTGGTCACGTCGTATATTCTCGTTGCCGAAAATGCAGCCAACCGATTTGAGTCAAAAAGGAACGATATCCAGGATTTTATAGATACTTACACGCATACGTATGTGAGTGAAAATGTTGATGGACAAGTAAAGTCTCTCGCAAAGGAAATTACGGCGACTGGCGTTAAATTGATGGATGCGTGTCATGTGGCAAGTTCAATTATAGCAGAATGTGATTATTTTTTGACGACCGACAAGCGCTTACTTAAATATCAAACCGATAAAATCAAAATCCTTAATCCCATGACTTTCATTCTTGAAGTGGAGGAAAACCATGAGCCCTAGTTCTGTCGATGTCATTGAAAAAGGAATGCGTTGCCTAAGTGAAAACATGGGTGCAATGGAGGCTGAACTCTTTATAGCAACCCTGTTGCGAGAGCGCTTTGATTATACAAAGTGGCGTTCTTCTTTGGTGGACCGCGTCAAGACATTTGATGATTTGGACAAGTTTGTCCAGTCTTCCCGTGGCGTGACGAAATTTTCGGGAAATCCGAAAGTAGTCTTGTAAGAGATTTCTTTGTTAATGCTGGTTTCGTTCTGTTCGTTGCGTTAAGGACTCTGACTAACCCGCCGATAAACAATCATCCCACACTTCACACCCGCGTCTGCGTTAGGGGCAGGGGAACGCCCTTTGACGGCAGGCACTTTTTTTGCTAAATTTGCGTCCCTATTTCAGGGGATGCGCTATGATGGATTTGTCTGTATTTTTCGATGGAATGTCCAAGCCCATGCTGCGTGAGGTCCACGCTACGGCATACGGCAAGAAGGGCCTGCTGAACAACGCCTTGATTCAGTCGGAGGTGGTGTCCTTTTATTCCAGCGAAGAACGCATGCAGTCTATCCGTCAAAAGCTGGAGAGCTGGCTGCGGCATTGCCTGGACCTGATTTACCTGAGCGGGAGCCGTGGGCTTTCTTACAACGAGCTGCGTCTTTCTGTGCCTGCGGCCAAGAGCGCCGAGCTCCAGAAGTTTCTGATTTCCCTTTGCCAGCAGTTTTTGGTGTGGCGTTCTTCGACGCCTACCGCCGTCGTGTATTACGGTTTTCGGAATTTCGAGGAGAACATCCGTTACGTTCCCGAACCGGTGGCCCCTTCCAAGGGCACTCACGTGGGTTACAGCGTCCTTTTGGACTGGCACGTTTGCAAGGTGCTGGGGCTTGCCCAGCGGGGCGAACTGAAGGTGAACGGCAACGGGACCCTGCACCGGCGCAGTCGGCAGCTCTGTCTGGATTCCTTTACGTCGGCTTCCAAGCTGTGGTCTAGCGCCGCCGAATCGGAACTGACCCTGATTTTCAGTTTCTTGACCCAGAACCGCTGGCTTTCCCTGGTGGGCACGAACCTTTACCCCTCGGAAAAGGCCCTGGATTTTTTGAAGAAGAACAGTTTCCGTCTGCACCAGGACATTCTCTCCTGGTGGCTGTGCGTCCGTTTCCAGAAAGACCGCATGCTCTGCAAGAGCCTTTTCAAGAACCTCTCCACGGTTACCTCTGTCCAGGACGCCGCCCAGATTTTCTGGGTGCTGGACCCGACCTTCCGCATTCTGGACAAGAGCCGTCACCTGGGCTGGGAAAACCTGCCCCGCCCCCTGCGGGAGGCGTGGCTCCTGGGACTTGTGGACTTTACCCTCTCCGGGCAGAAGGGCGTGCACAAGGTGGAGCAGGTGACGCTGAACGCAAGCGGCCAGGAATGGCTGGAGACTTCGGTGATGCCCATGCCCGAGGCGTCCGTTTCGGTGCTCCCGAACTTTGACATCGTGGCTTCCGTAGGCACGTCGCCGAGAATCCTGTTCGTACTTTCGACCCTCGCGGTTTCCAAGAACGACGAGACCTTCCTCTGTTTCAGCCTGGACAAGGAGACTTACCTTTCCGGGCTCCGCAGCGGGTTTCCGGAATCGGAAATTGAGCATTTCCGGAACGGCGTCAAGACTCCCGATAACGTGTCTTCGGCTCTGGACGAATGGAACGGTTCTTTTTACGGGGCCCGGGTCCGTACGGTGCGCCTGTTGAAGATTGACGACGCCAAGGCGCTGAACGAGCTTTCGGCTTTCCCGCAGTTCATGGAAAACGTGGAAGAGTTCATTCCGGGATACGGCTTCTTGATTAAGCCGGAGCGGGAAGAAGGCGTTTTCACCATTCTGGAAAGTTACGGTTTTTGCCCCAATGCCTCTCGCGCTCTGGAAAACGCAGAGAAGGCTCCTACGGAAGAGTGGCGCAAGGATTTCTGTATCCCGCGCTACGAGGCGGGCACGCCGGACTACGAGCTGCGCGGCGCTCAGGACGAATCGTCCATGCAGTCTTCGCTGGACGCCACCAAGTACGGGAGTCTCTACCGCAAGCTGGATACCTTTGACCTGGTGAAGGTGCTTCGCTATGCGAAGGTGACGGGAACCCTGCTGGGTGCCCAGGTGAAAGACCCCGGCAAGCGCAGCGACAAGATGAAGGAAATCACCTTCTACGTGCATTCCCTGCACCTGTCCAAGGCGCCTTTCAACGCCGAAATTCAAGAAGTGGGCAGCGAAGAAAACCATCCCTTGCTTCTCTCCTTTATCCAAGAAGTCAAGGTCATGCAGAAAAAATCCGTCTAGTTCGGATTGAGTCGAAAGCGGGTTTAGGGCAGTGTCTGGGCGTAACCTGCGATGTCCACCATTTCGTCCAGCGTGAGCTCGTCGTAAAACGGTTCCATGCCCTCCCGGGTCTCGTCGCCGAAATTCATCTGGTACCAGAATGTGGGCATGTCGTCCCGGGCCCTTTGCCCCAGGTAGGTGGGCTTTGCCTCCAATGGCGTGAAGTTGATTCGCCTGCCGTCGAGATTGTGGCAGCCCCTGCAGTTCTGGTAAAAGAGTTTTTTGCCCCGTTCCAGGTTTGCCCCTTTGATTTTTCCGTCTTTGTCCAGGAGCTTATAGACCAGGTAGGCCATGCGCTTGTCTTCTCTGGTGAGGGTGTCTCCGGGAGAGCCTGGCTCAGGCGCGTCTCCTGCAGGTGCCGGTTCTCCAAAAACCAGGCCGTAGCCTGCAAGACAGAGGGCGATTCCCAGGGTTCTGAACGAACGGCGCATGGGGAGAATATAGTAATTAGGGGCTAGGATCTAGGGGCTAGGATCTAGGGGTTTGGATTTAGGGATTTGGATTTAGGGATTTGGATTTAGGGATTTGGATTTAGGGGTTTGGATTTAGGGGTTTGGATTTAGGGAGGTGTAGAATGTGCGGCTCGGGTCTTAAATGTTGTCATCCTCGCGGAGGCGAGGATCTGCTAGATTGCAGTAAGCGGATCCTCACCTGCGTGAGGATGACGAATTCATTTCTCATTCCTCACCACTCACAACTCACTACTCACTCCCCCTCCTGTCCCTCATTTTATATATTGTTCAGCACAAATGAACACGGAAAAAACGCACATCTCCTTTGCCGCCCTCTTGCTTTTGGCGTTCGGCTTTTTCACCTTCTCTTTCGGAGGTCCTATGAATCATCCCCTGTTGGAAAACGTTCTCTTGACGGGCCGCTGGCAAGTTTCGCCCCAGGCCCTTACCGCAAGCGCTCCCGGAGTCATGGTCCAGTTTGCCGCTACCACGAAGGAACTTTCCTTTGACTTGGAAGGGGAGGCCCGCTACCGTCTGGATATCGACGGCAAGACCGCCGAGTATTTCGTCATCGACGCCCGCGAAACCCACAAGGTAAAAGTCCAGGGCGAAGGCGTCCACCAGTTCCGCCTGATCAAGGTCAGCGAGTCCAATCCGGGAAAGATCAACCTCTACGGTATCGACCTCGGCAAGGGGGGTAAGTTCGGACCGAAGCCTAAGGCTTCTAACCGCCGCATCGAATTTATCGGGGATTCCTACAGTGTAGGTTACGGCAACGAGGCGAACGGCCCCGAAGACGGAACCGTTTTCGAAAAGACCAATACTTCCAAGAGTTACGCCTTTTTGCTGGCCGACGGATACAAGGCGGACTTTCAGATTAACGCGGTGAGCGGCCGCGGCCTTGTCCGCAACTACGACGGGATTGTGCCCGACTGGCCTTTGAGCAGGCTCTACGACTACACCGTCTTTGGTGCGGCGGAACAGGGGGAATCCGAACTCTGGAATTTTGAGACCTTCCACCCCCAGGTCATCGTGATTTTTGTGGGCATCAACGATTTTCAGGGCAATCCTCCCTACGCAGACCCTGCCGCCTTCAAGGCGACATACGACGCCTTGCTCGCCAAGCTCCGCAAACTGCACCCCGGTGTGAAGTTCCTGCTGGTATCTACCAAGACCTGGCCTAACGACGCCATGACTCCTGCGGTGCAACAGGTTTTCGAAGACCAGCAGGCGAAGGGCTTCAAGGACCTGGAGTACAAGTTGGTCCAGACTGAGAACACCGCGCTCCATGGTCACCCCTCCGCGCACTCTCAAAAAGAGCTTGCGCAGGCCCTCCGTTTCACGGTTGGACGATTGGGAGGTTTTTTGAGCAGGTAAACTCTTGTTTTCGCAATAGTTTTGTATTATTTTGAAAGCAAGTTTAACGGAATCTTTTAGATGTCTTGGTTAATGGAAAAGATATATGCCCTGTTCAGGATGAATATCCTGATTTTTGTGCTCCTTGCCGCTACGGTTATCGCCCTTACGGCTTACCACAAGGGGCTGAACGACATTGTCTTCTTGAACCTTTCCGACTACCCCTACATTATCGCCCAGACGGACTCCGCCGACGGCGGTAATTCCGCAGTCAAACTGATCCGTACGGATTCTTCCGTGGTGGTGGACTACGAACTGCGGGAAGGCTACGCTTACCCCTTTGCGGGTATCAAGATTTTGCTGGGAGATGGCCAGACCAAAGGATTGGACCTTTCCCACTACGACAGCATTTTCGTGTGGATTAAGCCCCGCGGCGAAGGAACGGTGCGCCTCTACATGCGCAGCTACGACCCGTCCATTTACCGCGAAGGCGACGAAAGTTCCCTGAAATTCAACGAACTGGAATTTTTCCCGCTAGAAGAAACCTACCCTGCGGTATTCGTGCCTCAGGAATTCCGCGTGGCGGGCTGGTGGGTGGCCCAGAACGAAATCAACGTGCACAAGGCCCGTGTGGATCTGTCCAACGTGCCCCTTATCGAAATCCAGACGGGTACCAACGCTCCCCTGGGCTACGGCACCATGGAAATTCGCGGGCTCTGCTTCAAGGGCAAGAAGATTGCCTGGGCAGACCTGGTGACCATCATCGTCGCTATCTGGTTCGTGACCTTCCTCATTATCCTGATTATCCGCTTCTTCGACTACAGCCGCGAACGGGCTTCCAACAAGAAAAAGCGCGAGGAGCTGGAAAAGAACCTGAAGGCCCTGGAAATCGAGAAGAGCGAATACGAAAAGTCCAGCAAGGAAGACCCGCTGACGGGTTGCCTGAACCGTGCGGGCTTCAGCAGCGTGCTTATGCGTGAACACGAAGAACTGGTAAAGAACGGAAGCCCCGTTTCCTTTGTGATTCTGGATATCGACCATTTCAAGAACGTGAACGACACCTGGGGCCACAATATCGGCGACGAGGTGCTGGTGAACCTCACCAAGCTTATCCAGGGCAAGATTCGTAACACCGACGCCCTGGTCCGCTGGGGTGGCGAAGAATTCGTGATCCTCTGCGGCGACACGCCTATCCAGAACGCCCAGTTCCTGGCCGAAAAGCTCCGTCACGCCATCGAGACGACCCAGCTTATCAAGCAGCAGGTGGTTACTTGCTCCTTCGGTATCGCCGAAATGGTTGCGGGCGAAGATCCCAAGCGCCTGTTCGAGCGTGCGGACAAGGCCCTGTATGCCTCCAAGCAGGCAGGCCGCAACCGTGTGACCAGCGCCACCTTCAAGAAGTCCGAATCCAGGTAGGCTAGAACAGGAACCCGCCGAAGCGGACGATCACTCCTGCAAAGACGACGCTCACCATAGTCATGAGCTTGATAAGGATATTCAGCGAAGGACCTGCGGTATCCTTGAAGGGGTCGCCTACGGTATCGCCGACGACGGCGGACTTGTGTGTATCGGAGCCCTTGCCGCCGTAGTTCCCTTTTTCCACGAACTTCTTTGCGTTATCCCAGGCGCCGCCTGCATTGTTCAGCATGGTGGCAAGGGCAAAACCGCACGCAAGTCCGCCCACCAGCAGGCCGAACACTCCGGCCACGCCCATAAAGAGCCCCACCAGCACCGGGACTACAACTGCCAGGAGCGACGGAATGACCATTTCGTGCTGGGCGCCTACGGTAGAAATTTCCACGCAGCGGGCGTAATCCGGCTGGCCCGAGCCTTCCATGATTCCGGGGATTTCCCTGAACTGCCGACGGACTTCTTCGACCATGGCGCTGGCGGCACGGCCCACCGCCTTGATGGTGAGGGCGCAGAACACGAAGGCCATCATGGCACCGATGAAGATGCCTCCCAGCAGCAGTGGATTCATGAGGTTCAGGTTGTAGATGTTCATGAAGTCCACGTAGTTCGCCTTGCTGGCCACAAGCCCTATAAGCTCGCCGTTGGCGGAGACGGCGCGGTTTCCGCCGTCCAGAATCTTTGCGCCGTCTATGTTGGCTACCGCATTTACCAGGTCCTGGCTGTGGTTCGCGAAGGTGACGCTGCCTACGTTCCAGAGGCCCTTGGCCGATGTAGCCAGGTGACCAATCCATATCTTGATTTCTTCGACATAAGAGGCCAGCAGCGCCATGGCGGTAAGGGCCGCAGACCCGATGGCGAATCCCTTTCCGGTGGCGGCGGTGGTGTTTCCCAGCATATCCAGTTCGTCGGTACGGGCGCGCACGCTGGCGTCAAGCCCTGCCATTTCGGCGTTTCCGCCGGCGTTGTCGGCAATGGGCCCGAAGGCGTCTGTAGCCAGGGTAATTCCCAAGGTGCTGAGCATGCCCACGGCCGCAAAGCCTACGCCGTAAAGTCCCATGGCCATGTTTTCAAAACCACCAGCGCAGCCGAAGGCGGCGATGATGCCAATCACGATGGTCACCACAGGGAGCCCCGTAGAGAACAAGCCCACCGAAATGCCGTCGATGATGGTGGTGGCAGCTCCAAGCCTAGCCTGGCCCGCGATGCCCCTGGTAGGCTTGTAGGCATCGGAGGTGTAGTATTCCGTAAACTGCCCAATAAGTACGCCGGCGGCAAGTCCCGAAAGTACCGCCCCGAAAATTCCCATGCCGATAAATCCAATTTTCACCATGACAAAGAGGGCGATGAGGATCATGATGGAAGAGCCCAGGGTTCCTGTCAGGAGGGAGTGGAGAAGGTTCTTGGTGGTGGCATCTTCCTTGGTGCGGACCATGAAAATGCCCACCACCGAAAGCACGATACCGATGGCCGCCACCACCATGGGGGCGATTACATAATTGAGCCCTCCGGGGAGAGCCGCCCCCAGAGCCGCCGTGGCCAAGATAGATCCGCAGTAAGATTCGTAAAGGTCGGCTCCCATGCCGGCTACGTCTCCTACGTTGTCGCCCACGTTGTCGGCGATGGTGGCCGGGTTTCTCGGGTCGTCTTCGGGAATGCCCGCTTCTACCTTGCCCACCAGGTCGGCGCCTACGTCGGCGGCCTTGGTGTAGATGCCTCCGCCTACGCGGGCGAACAGCGCCTGCAAAGAGGCGCCCATGCCGAAGGTCAGCATGGTGGTGGTGATTTCCACCATCTTGCCGTGGAGCCAGGCGTCATTTTGCAAGAGCGAATCGCTCCAGCCGCCTAACGCTAGTTTGTTTGCAATGTCGGCGCCGAAACCGAACACGTTGTGGTCGTAGATGTAGTTCAGCAAGACAAACCACGCCGAAATATCCAGCAGGCCAAACCCCACCACCACAAGGCCCATGACGGCCCCGCTTCTGAAGGCGATGACAAGCCCCCGGTTCAGGCTGCTCATGGCGCCCTGGGCCGTTCTGGAGCTTGCGTAAGTGGCAGTCTTCATTCCCAAAAAACCGCACAGGCCGCTGAAGAAACCTCCGGTAAGGAACGCCACCGGCACAAAGGGATTCTGGATGCCCATGATGGCGAGCACCACGAACACCGCGAACAGCACCGTAAAGACGATGGAGACGGTCTTGTATTGGCGCCTCAGGTAGGCAAACGCCCCCACCCGCACAAAGTGGGCGATGGCTTTCATTTTGTGGTTGCCGTCGGGAGCTTTTTTCATGGCCCTGTAGAACAGGTAGGCCATAACGAGGGCGAACAGGGCCGCGACAGGAACAAGGAACCAAAAACTGGGAATCGTAGTCATGGGAACCTCCTATTTGAAATCTATCTCCAAAAAAAGAAAAAAGCACAACTCGGTCCATTTATTTATGACGAAACGGGGAAAAAGGGGATAAAATGGGGGTAAAACGGGATAGGGGGAACCCTGATTTAAGTATCTTTGGGGGTATGCAGTCTATTGAAAAAGAAGCAGCTATTGCTCAGGACTATCTGTCCAAGATTTCTGTAGAGGCGGAAGCCCTATTTGACAAGTACCTCCCTCCGGTGACGGATCAGCCCTGCCGGTTGCACGAGGCCATGCGCTATTCTATGCTGGCGGGCGGTAAGCGCCTGCGTCCTGCCCTTGTTAGGGCTACTTTCGACATGTTCGGCGGCAAGGGCGAAGGCGTTGAGCTTGCCATGGTCGCCCTGGAGATGATCCACACCTTCTCCCTCATTCACGACGACCTGCCCTGTATCGACAACGACGATTTCCGCAGGGGCAAGCCCACCAGCCACAAGCAGTTTGGCGAGGCTACGGCCGTAATGGCTGGAGATGCCCTTTGTGTGCTCGCTTTTGAACTTATGGGCAAGACGGGAAACGCCCGTGCAATCGAGGTCCTTGCCCACCTGCTCAGCACCTACGGCCTTATCGGCGGCGAAATGATCGATATCGAGTGCGAAGGCAAGGAAGTGGACCTGGAAACGGTGGACTACATCCATTACCACAAGACGGCGGCCCTTATCGAGGCGGCCCTGCAGGTAGGCGCCATGCTTGCCGGTGCAAGCGATGCCGATATCCAGGTCATCCGCAAGTACGGCAAGGCCATCGGGCTTGCGTTCCAGATTGTGGACGATATCCTGGACATTGTCTCCACTACCGAAGAACTGGGCAAGGATGCCGGTTCCGACATCGAGAAGGGCAAGGCCACCTACCCCTCCGTGGTGGGGCTTGACCGCTCCAGGGAAAAGGCCAAGGAACTCTTCGAAGAGTCCATCAAGTCCCTGGACTCTCTCTCCTGCGATACCGAAATCCTTCGGGCCATAGCCGCATTCATTATCACCCGGGTTAAGTAATGGAACTGAAAGACATAAAGTCTCCCGAGGACATCAAGCATTGTTCTGTGGAGGAACTTTATAACCTGGCGTCCCAGGTACGCGAGACCATCATTGGTCAGGTGGCCAAGCATGGCGGCCACTTGGCGTCTAGCCTCGGGGTGGTAGAACTGACCATCGCCCTCCATTACGTGTTCAACGCTCCCGAAGACAAGATTGTCTGGGACGTAGGGCACCAGGCCTATGTGCACAAGCTTTTGACGGGCCGCTACGACCGGTTCGACACACTCCGCCAGCAGGGCGGCATCTCTGGATTTTTGAAACGCTGCGAAAGCGAGTACGACTGTTTTGGCGCAGGACATGCCACCACCTCCATTTCGGCGGCTCTTGGCTTTGCTGTGGCCCGCAACCACTTTAACCGCAAGAACAACGTGGTGGCTGTCATCGGTGACGGCTCCATGACCGGCGGTATGGCTTACGAGGCCCTGAACAACGCGGGTATTTCGAAGCAGAACATGACCATCATCTTGAACGACAACAAGATGAGCATCGCTCCCAATGTGGGCGGGTTCAGCAAGTACCTGAACCGCGTGATATCCGACCCGGTCTACAACAAGATGCGCTCTGACCTGGACCGCCTCATGACAAGGCTCCCGGGTGTGCTAGGGAGCAGGTTCCGCGATTTGTTCTTGCAGGTGGAAAACGCGGCGAAGAACGCCGTGAAGCCGGGCGCTTTCTTTGAAGACCTGGGTATCCGCTATTTCGGGCCTATCGACGGTCACGACATCAACGAACTGATCATGATTCTCGAGCGGGTCAAGTCCCAGCCGGGGCCTTGCCTGGTCCATGTTCTGACCGAGAAGGGCCGCGGGCTGAATGCCGCCGAGAAGAACCCCACCAAGTTCCACGGCACAGGCCCCTTCGACCCCGAAAGCGGACTCCCCCTTTCGCCGGGCAGTCCGAACCCATCCCTTACCAGCGTGTTCGGAAAGACCCTGTTGGAACTTGCCAAGAAGGATGACCGCATTATCGGGATTACGGCCGCCATGCCTACGGGCTGCGGCCTGGACATTGTGGCCAAGGAACTGCCCGACCGGGTGATAGATGTGGGCATTGCCGAGGAGCATGCGGTAACCTTTGCCGCAGGCCTTGCCTGCGACGGAGTGGTGCCGGTGGTGGCTATCTACTCCAGCTTTATGCAGCGGGCCTACGACCAGATTATGCACGACGTGGCCCTGCAGAAACTCCACGTGGTGTTCGTGCTGGACCGCGCGGGCCTCGTGGGCGCCGACGGGCCTACCCATCACGGGACCTTTGACCTGTCGTTCCTCCGCACGGTGCCGGGCATGACCATCCTTGCGCCCAGCGACGAAAACGAACTTCGGGATATGCTGAAAGCTTCCATCGACATGGAAGGCCCTGTGGCTATCCGTTACCCCCGCGGGACTGCCCTGGCCGAAAAGCTTTTGGAGCCGCCTGCGACAGTAGATGTGAAGCTCCCGAAGGTCTTGGAACAGGGCAAGGGCATTCTGCTTTTGGGTGCCGGGTTCATGACCAACGAACTGAAGAAGACGGCGAAGATCCTTCGCGAGCATGGGCATAACCCTACTCTCGTGGACGCCCGTCTGGTGAAGCCCCTGGAAGCCGAATGTTATCGGGGACTGTTCGAAAGCCACGACACCATTGTCACTCTTGAGGACAATACTTTAGTAGGCGGCTTTGGCTCTGCCGTGATGGAGCTTGCCGCAGATCTTGGATATTCAGGCAAGAAGTTCTTCCGGTTCGGAATTCCGGATAATTTCGTGGAGCAAGGTGAAATCAAGAACCTTTACAAACTCTTGAAAATCGATGGCGAATCTGTCGCCGAACAACTGATGGAAAAACTATGAGCGAAGAAAACAAGACCCCGCGTACCATAAGGAAAACTTTGGACCGCAAATTCGGCGTCAGCGAAAGCCGTGATGAACGCCGCCCCCGCCGCGAAGAAAGAACCGGCGATGATAGGGAATTTGGCCGTGGCCCTCGTGGTGACCGCCCCCGTGGACTTCGCGAAGACGGAAGCCTCCGTGAAGGCCGCACAGGGGAACGCCGTTTCGACCGCGAGCGCAAGCCCTTTGACCGCGAACGCCGTCCCCGCCGTTTTGACGACAGTCCCTTCGGCCGCTCCGAACGGTTCGGCCATGACCGCCGCCGCGATGGAGACCGCCCTTTCCGCGGGTTCGACAAGGCCGGTTTTGAAAAATCCAGCAGGCCCATTTACCGCCAGCGTCCGGAACAAAAGTCCGACGCCTTCCAGGACGAGAACCTGGACGAGTCCGTATTAGAAGCCCGCGCAGCCCAGGCGGAAACCGTAGAGGAAAGCACCGGCCATCCGCCCTGGTTCAAGAAGCTTCTGGCCCTCACCACAGAAAAGGGCCGCGAGCGCGAAGGCCGTTTCTTGGGCGAAGGCGTCCATGTGGTGACCGAGCTGGTAAAAAACCATCGCGAGCTGGTCATTGCCGTTTACGCCGTCGAAGGTTTCGAGGACCAGACTTTGCTGGACCTTATCAACGAGGCGGGAATCACCCTCCACGACATGCCTGCCGACCAGATGAAGCAGATTAGCACTACGGTGACTCCCCAGGGCATTATCGCCCATTGCCGTATTGCAAATACCAAGCCCAATTACGAATCCAGCCGCAGCGTGCTGACTCTTGTAGATGCGGTGCAGGACCCGGGCAACTTGGGAACGCTGTTCCGCACGAGCCTCGGCTTCGGTTCTGACGGCATGATTCTTGGCCGCGGTACCGTGAGCCCCTTCAACCCGAAGGTGGTGCGTGGTTCGTCGGGAACTTTCCTCCGCGTGCCTTTCGAATTTGACGTGGACCTGATTGACCAGATCAATTTCTTGCGCAGCAAGGGATACACGATTATTGCGACCGACCTGCATGCCAAGCAGTCCCTGCGCCAGATTCCGGAACGCAAGCTCCGCAAGATGGCTTTCTTGGTGGGTAACGAAGGTGCGGGTACCAACCCCTACTTTATCGAACTTGCCGACGAGACGGTAAAGATACCCATGAGCAGCGAACTGGAATCCCTGAACGTGGCGGTAGCTCACGGCATTCTCAGCTACGAGGCCGCCCAGATTCAAGAGGAGTTGAAGTAATGAACTTTCAGGCTCGTTTAGAAGAACGCATTGCCAAGTGCGGAAACCCGATTTGCCTGGGCATGGATCCTGTGCTCAAGCTGATTGACCCCTGCTGCCCCGACGGTTCTGCCGAAGACAAGATCAAGCGCTTCTATTCCGAAATTCTGGAATGCGCCCTGAAACGGGGCGTGCAGCCCGCCGTAGTCAAGCCCAACAGTGCCTACTACGAATGCGTGAGCGTGCAGGCCATGCTGGTACTGCAACAGCTGATTGCCGATTACCGCAGTGCCGGTATTCCGGTAATTCTCGACGCCAAGCGCGGCGATATCGGCAAGTCCAGCGCCGCCTACGCCACCGCCGCCTACGACGTTTACAAGGCGGATGCCGTCACGGTTTCCCCCTGGATGGGCGCCGATTCCGTCGGTCCCTTCATCCGCAGTTCCGAAACGAACGCCAACGAGCATGGTGCCTACGTGCTGCTTCGCACCAGCAACAAGGGCGCCCACGATTTTCAGGACCTGCCTGTGGTCCGTAGCGACGCCCCTCGGGACAAGGCCGAAGCGTTTTATTCCGTAGCCGACAAGATTATGGAATGGGACGGAAACTTCGGTTACCTGGGCGCAGTCGTCGGAGCCACCCACCCCGAAGAGCTTGAAAAGATTACGGCCTATACCGTAGCTCACAAGCACGAGATTCCCTTCCTGATTCCTGGCGTGTCCATTCCTGGCGTGCCCGGCGGTCAGGGTGGCGACGCCAAGACGGTACTTACCGCCATTGCCAACGGCGGCGGCAAGCGCAAGTTCCATGTTCTCAACAGCAGTAGCGGTCTGAACTTCGCCTACCAGCGCACCGACAACCCGGCGAACTTCGCAAGCGACTGCATCGACGCCCTCGAAAAACTCGCGGAGGCCTGTGTTATTTGAGTTCGGAGTTCTAAGTTACTAGTTACTAGTAATATCTTAAGTAGGAATTTTCTAGTAACTAGTAACTAGTAACTATTAACTAGTAACTGACATCCGTCTATGCGTTATCTAATCTGTTTAGTCCTTGCTATTGTGGTCGTTGCCTTCGCGTTTCATTATGCGAAGCCCCTCCCCGGCACTAATTTCGACGAGTCGTTCTTGCCGAAGGCTAACTACGTGCGCTACATCGCCGCAGGGAACGACGCTTCGGTGGCAGGACTTTTCTGGATTAAGGGCCTTACGGAACTTGGTGACAGTTTTTTGACGGGCAAGGAATACGCCTACCTGAGCCATGTGGCTAACCTCTGCACAGAACTGGATAGCTTGTTTTACACTCCCTACTACTTTGTGAGTGCCATGACTCAGATGGATTCCAAGGACACCACCGATTATATCGTGATGGACAGGGCACTGAGAACTTATCCTCAATACTGGCGGTTGGCCGTGGCTCACGCCTTGCGGCTTTCCAAGAGTCCCTACCCCAACAAGACCAAGGCAGCAAATATTATGCGGCCTTATTTCGACAGTCCCGACACCACCATCCCGCCCCATATTCGCACCATTTACCGGACTTTTGAACTGGATACCATGCAGACGGAAACGGCGGTCGAAATGATACTGAACGACGTGATGCAGCCCCGTTTCAAGAAATTCCGCAGCAGTTTTTACAACAAAACTTTCCGAGTTCTCGGGTACCGTAGCTTAAGGCAAGGTGCGGATTCTACGGTGTACAACGATGTCCAAAACACTATCGACCTGTTTGCCGATGGCAAGATTTCTCCTGTCCAGGCATACAATCACTTGTTGCAGCTGAAAAAGCCCGAAGAGGTAAAGCCCGTCGATTCAACGGCGGTGGATGCAACGAAAGCTGATTCTACGGTAATCAATGCCGTCGCAGCGGATACTATCGCCGCTCTGACCGATACGACCAACAACTAGCGGCTTTTTGAGACCATCGGTCCTAACCACTAATCACTAACGGCTTACGGCCTGACTTTCCTAATACCTACTTCTCGCAGCGCTTGGCGTTGTTGGGGAGTCCCATCAGCTCAAAAGCGTTCTTGCAGCGGAGCCGCAGGTCGTCTTTTTCTTTCTGCGGAACGCCCTTGATCAAAGAACGCTCCCAGAGGATATTGGCGGTCATGTAGGTGTAGTTGCTCTTGATGGATTTTTCTTCGGCCGTCTTGTATAGTTTTTCGGCTTCAGAGTCTCCCAGGAGTCTCTTGACCTTTGCCGCAGTGTAGGCGTAAAAGCCACCGTCCGTGTCGCTGTTCTGGCCCGTCATCTTGAGGGCGGCGTTGGCCTCGTCTTCGTGGCCCGCTCCGGCGTAGGCAGTAGCGCATTCCGAATAGTAGGCGGCCTTCAGGGCTTCGTCCCGTTTCTTGATGCTGCCATCGTCAATGGAGCGACAAATCTTTTCGGCGTCGCCATATTTTTCCCGGGCGTTGGCCAGGGCAACTTTCGACTGGTTGAGCATCAATGCGGAATTATCGTCTAGAGCTTCGGGACGCACCACTTTCAGTAGGGAATCCGCGAAGTTCAGGTCCAGACTCATGATGCGGACTCTCGCCATAGACAGCAAGACCCGTCCTTCGGAGGCCAAATCGGCTTCCTTGCGGCTTGCAAGCAGAGCTCGTTCCAGTTGGCCGTAACCTTTGGCGAATTTGCCGTTGGCAATGGACTTCTGGGCGCGAAAGGCCAGCGTCGAAGACTCGGAAGCGAAACTCATTCCCGAAAAAACAAGGACCAGGGCCAGGGCGAAGATTCTATTTACCATAGGGTCTCCACCATGTAGGGAATGCTGTCGCGGTTAGGCATGTTCCGGTTGATAATCCACATGTTGGAAATGCCTTCCATCAGCTCGTCCGCGTTTTCCAGGGTCTGTTCCGTAGATTCCATGAAATCCGAAAGTCCGACGGTAATCTTTCCGAGTTCGGTAATCATGTCGTCCGCGCGACCCACCGTTCCTTCAAGTTTGCCCATGAGACCATCCACCTTTCCGGGCAGGGGCTTCAGCTCTTTCATCATGCCCGAGACATCGTTCATCATGCCGGAGACGTTACTCATCACGGTGTCCATCCGGTTCACGAGGGGCGGAACAGATAGCTGCAGCGTATCCATCAGGTCCGAAACCTTGTGAATGGCCCTTGTGCCGCTGAGGGTAATGTCGTCCAGGCGCACAAGCTGTCGGTTCAGGTTGTCGTAGAGGGTACGGGAGCCGAACAAGGCGCCGACGGTGGTCCCCGTATCCATGGCCATGGACACCAGGGTATCGGCAGCATCGATAAGCTGGTTCACGCGGCCCAGCAGTTCGTTGGCCGTCTCCAGCACGGTCTCGATGTCCTGTGCCTTGCCCGGCGGCAAAAAGTCCCCGTTTTCTAGTACACGCCCCTTTCCGCGCTTGACATCGATGTTGACCACACGGGCCGAAATCACGTTCTGGTCGCGTATGGCGTACACCTGGGCGCTGTCGGTAATCCAGTTCTGGAATTGCTTGCGGAGGGTGAATTCCATATAGACGCCATCGCCCTCGATCTTCATGTCCGAAATCTGACCCACATCTACACCGCTAATCTGCACGCGGGTGCCGGGCCTAAGTCCCAGGGCCTTGTCGAAGGTACTGTGGAGCTTATACTCCTCCACGCCGATCATTCCGCTGGTAAAAAGCTTCGTATAGAGCACAAGCCCGAACACCATCACGGCAACCGTAAAGAAGATACCGACCAAAAGGCCGGACATCTCCATCCAGTTTATCTGCTTGATGGGCTTGAGCTTCATGAAAAAAAATATAGAAACAGGTTTGGTCAGTGTTTGGTGATTAATGACTGGTGACTAGGGTAATTTCTAACATCGGGGGCCTAGTTCTAGGACTCAATACCTAATTTTGGGTCATGAATTTCCTTGATTTTTTGAATAATTCGGTAACGCCCTACCATACGGTAGAGAACCTGAAGGCTTTTTTGGGGGCTGGAACAGAAAAAAGGTCCAATTGTTCGAACGTGGCGGGGCTCTCATCGCAGTTCGCCCTCCCCAGAAGTTTTGTGCAGAATCCAGGTTCAGGATTGCCCTTGCCCATACGGACTACCCGACGTTGAAAATCACCCCCAATCCGGACTGTTCGGCTGCGGGCGTACGGACCCTCCACCCCGAAGTTTACGGCAGTCCCATTCTCGCCAGCTGGCTAGATCGAGATTTAGGATACGCCGGACTTTTAGCCTACGAACTGGAAGGCAAGGTACAGACAAAGTTGTTCCGTGGAAAAAAGCTGTTCCGCATTCCGCAGCTTGCGGTCCACCTGAACCGAAACGTCAACCAGGACGGCCTGAAGGTGAACCCCCAGACGGACTTGAACGCCTTGTGGACTGCAGTCGGTGGCAAGGAGCGCTTTGCAGAGGCCTTGCCGGCTGAGCTTCCTCGTGGGGCGCGTCTTCTGGATTTCGACGTGCAGCTGTTCGACGCTCAAGCCGCACAGCTAGGCGGCTTTGAAGACGAATGGATTTATTCCGGCAGGCTTGACAACCTTTCTAGCTGCCACGCCATCGCAGAAGCCTTTGCCAAGGCAGAACCTTCGGACAAGGATTTTCAGGTGGCTGCCTTCTTCAACAACGAAGAAGTGGGTTCCAACACCCGCGAAGGAGCCGCCGGTAACTTTCTGAAGAGTGTTTTGGATTCTTTAACTCCGAATTCCGAATTCCGAACTCCAAATTCACTCGCCCTTTCCATCGATATGGCCCACGCCTGTCACCCGAACTTTGTAGCTAAGCACGAGCCGAACCACGCCCCGGTTCTGGGCGAAGGAATTGTCCTCAAGGTCAATGCGCAAAAGCGCTATGCCAGCGATGTGTTCTCTAACGCCCAGTTTAAACTAATTTGCGAACAAAATAACATTCCGTATCAGACATTCGTCATGCGTAACGACATGCCCTGCGGCTCAACGGTAGGCCCTACCGTTTCAGCAAGCCTCGGAATCCCGACAGTGGATATCGGTGAGCCTATGCTCAGCATGCACAGCATCCGCGAGATGACTGCTGTCAAGGACCACGAAAGCATGACGCAGCTAGTGTCCGCATTCCTTGCAAAGGCAATTTAGGACAGCCATTTCAGCAGCCGGATGACGCCCATCTTGGCGCACTCGTTGTGCGCCGAGACGTTGGTGCGGTGTTCGATGGCCTTGCGGTTCTGGTGGTAGAATTCATAGGCGCGGAGCAGCATTTCTTCGTTGGTCTTTGTGGGCTGGAAGCCCAGTTCTTTCTTGATTTTTGACGTGTCGAAAACGAAGGTGCTGGCAATCATCTTGTACTGGTAGGGGCCGAGGGGCGAAATGCCGAGCTTGCTGGCGAGTTTCATGCAAGGGATAATAAACCATTTGGGGAAATGGGCCAGCCTGGATTTTGACTTGCCATGCTCGATGACGTAGCTGTACACCTCGTTGAAGGTCTTCACGTTGTCCGAGCCGATGTTGAATACGGTGGTTCCTTGGTAATTCAAGGCTAGTTCGCAGGCGTTGGCCAAGTCCTTTGCGTAGATAAACTGGTAACGGTTGTTTCCGTCGCCTACCATCCAGAGTTTTCGGTTTTCGTCAATAAATTCAAAGAGGATGGAAAGCAGTCCGAGTCGGCCTTCGTCCATGATGGTAGGACAGCGGAAGATGACTGAGTTCAGCTTATCCTTGCGGGCGAAGAGAATTTTTTCCCCTTCCAGCTTGGACTTGCCGTAAATCTCGATGGGGTTCGGCTCTTCGGCCTCGGTAACGGGATTGTCGAAGTTCTTTGCCCAGAGACAGTTTGAAGATGTGAATACAAGTTTGTTTACATCGTGGCGGATGCAGGCGTCGGCGATAATTTCTGTGCCATCCACGTTGGATGTCCAGAGGTTGTTGATGCGCTTGCGGTCGTGTGCGAGCATGGCGGCAAGGTGGAATATGGCGTCAAACTGGTTTTCGCTGAAGATCTTTTCCACCAGCTCCTTGTCGCGGATGTCCCCCAATATGCTAGTGAGGTTTTCGTGCTTGTCCGGATCGGGACAAAGATCGATGCTTACGCATTTGTGGCCCTTTGCAAGGAGTTCATTTTTTAGAATGGAACCGAAGAATCCGGCGCCACCGGTAATCAGGAAACAAGACATGACTAATAACCTATGTGTAGAATTACTTTGGGGGTAAAATTACTAACTTTTTTGCAATGGATTTCGAAAGTTCCATACTCGGAAAGATAAAATCGAAGATTCCCTGCCGAAGGGGTATTGTAGGCCAGTTCTTGCGTTATTTCGTGACTGGCGGACTTGCCTTTATTGTGGATTTTGGGGCTTTTGCGCTTGCCCTCTACTATTTTGACATTCATTACCTGATTTCGAACTTGATTGGTCTTGCGGCGGGGAATGTGGTCAACTACCTCCTGACTGTAAGGTGGGTGTTCAGCACGGAAAAGCGCAAGATGGAAAAGCACGTTTTTCTGGAAGTGGTCGTTTTTGTGCTGATTAGTCTCTTTGGGATGGGACTGAATGAATTGCTGATGTATGCCTTCGTCGGGGTGCTCCATATTCAGGAGATGGTATCCAAGGTAGGAGCGGCGATAATCGTACTTCTGTACAATTTCCTAGCAAGGAAGTCTATTCTTTTTAAATCGGGAAGCAAGAATCCTAATTCCCAAGGTACCTTATGAGTGAAGAAAAGAAAGTCGCCGTCATCGCGGGAGCTGGTCCTGCGGGTCTGACCGCTGCCCTGGAACTTTTGCGCACCACAGGTGTGAAACCTGTGATGTTTGAAGCCGAAGATGTTATCGGGGGAATTTCCCGCACGGCCCGCTACAACGGCAACCGTATGGACATAGGCGGCCACCGTTTCTTCAGCAAGAGCGACACCGTGATGGACTGGTGGCAGGGGATTTTGCCGTTGCAAGGCTCTGCCAGCAAGGACGACATCGCCATCGGGCGCAGCGTTCCGCTGGTGCAGGGAGGCCCCGATCCAGAAAAGACGGACTACGTGATGCTTTGCCGTAGCCGCCTCAGCCGTATTTTGTTCCTTCGTAAGCTTTTTGACTATCCGGTGAGCCTGAACGGCGATACCATCCGTAACCTCGGGCTTTGGCGCATGTTCAAGATAGGCATGAGTTACCTCAAGGTGCAGCTTTTGCCCGCCCGTAAGGAGAACAGCCTCGAAGACTTCATGATTAACCGCTTTGGCGTGGAGCTATACCGCACCTTCTTTAGGGACTATACCGAAAAGGTGTGGGGCGTGCCCTGCAACAAGATTAGCCCCGACTGGGGCGGCCAGCGTATCAAGGGACTTTCGATTACAAAAACCGTAGTGCATGCGCTCAAGCAGATTTTTGCCGGGAAAAAGAAACCGGACGCGGGTGCTGCCAATGGTGCGGACATCCGCCAGAAGGATACCGAGACGAGCCTGATAGGCCAGTTCCTCTATCCGAAATTTGGGCCGGGACAGCTCTGGGAAACGGTGGCCGAGAAGGTGCTGGAGAAAGGTGGCGAAATTCACATGAACTCGAAGGTGGTGGGCGTGAACCGCTCTACCGACGGCAAGCGTGTGGAAAGCGTGGTGGTGAACCGCGGGAATTCCACGGAAACGATTCCCTGTGACTATTTCCTCAGTACTATGCCTGTAAAGGAACTTGTGGCTTCCATGGATAACGGGAAAATGCCCGTGCCGGCAGAAATCAAGCGTGTGGCTGAAGGACTCGTGTACCGAGACTTCATCACAGTGGGGCTGCTCCTGGATAAGCTGCTTATCAAGAACCCTGCAAAGTCAGGCACTCCCGAAAGCAAGCTCAAGTTCGTGGCCGACAACTGGATCTATGTGCAGGAACCCGACGTGAAGCTCGGCCGCATCCAGATTTTCAACAACTGGAGCCCCTACCTGGTGGCCGACCCGAGCAAGGTCTGGATTGGTCTCGAGTACTTCGCTACCGAGGGCGACGAGATGTGGCGCATGCCCGACAAGGACTTCATCAAGTTTGCCATCGCCGAACTCGACAAGATAGATGTCGCCCGTCCCGAAGACGTGCGCGATTCCGTGGTGTTCCATATCAAGAAAGCGTATCCGGCTTACTTTGGTACTTACGGTGAGTTCAACAAGATTCGTGAGTATGTGGACCCGATTGAGAACCTGTTCCTGATGGGTCGTAACGGCATGCACAAGTACAACAATATGGACCATAGTATGCTTGCTGCCATGGAAGTGGTAAAGTGCATCCGTGAAAATTCTAGCGACAAGACCGCCCTCTGGAGCGTGAACAGCGAAGAAGACTACCACGAAGGAAAGAAGGCCTAGATCGGTATTTTTAATGAAAAGATTCCTGAAAATTTTTAGGCAGCCGGAACTTTATATAGTGCTGCTACTTGCTTTTGTGTTAGTAGTGCTGAAAGTTTCTGCACCTGTTATCAAAAATGTCACATTAGAAAGACGGAGCGAAACAAAAGAAGTTGTCCTTCCGATTCTTGAACGCATGGGTCAAGGGGAAGTTTTTTCTGTCAAGTTTGGATTGAATACGGGATGGTCTAAAGAATTGAGCCTTAAATTGGTTCCCGATGATTGCGTTTTGGATATGGCAATAAATGGTAAGTCCGTAGATCCTAAGCGTTTTCCCGGCTATTGTGATTGGGCTTCTGGATTCACGTTGACAAAACAAGATTTTGAAAAATATGCGGGATTGCAGAACGAATATAAATTTGACCTGAAAATCCGAAACAATGGGGGAGCGGCAGGTTTGTCTGCCCTGATGAAGGCAGACTCTTTCTGTTCTCGAATACTTTCTGTTGTTGCTGCGTTTCTTTTCGGGTTACTTGTTTTCTTGATCGGTTCCCGCTTCCGGTTACATAAGGGAATCCTGCTGATTTTCTTGTTGGGACTGGCCTTGCGTGGAGCTTATTTCCAAGAAACAAGTTACAGCCAGCGAGCCTACGACGTAGATGGACATATTGAGTATGTAGGAATTGTGGCAGACGAGCACCGCATTCCGGACAATAAGGAATGTTGGACTTGCTACCACCCGCCCCTTTATTACCTGTCGGCAATACCTTTCTGGGAAGCCTCCTTCCTGTTTGATTATTCCAAGCCTAGGGCGCTGCAATGGTACAGTTTTATCATGTCTGCTTTGACCTTGGTCTTTGGACTATATTGCCTGCGCATGCTTTTGAAAGGTAGAGGTTTCTGGCTTGCCGCTCTGCTTTGGACGTTCTGGCCTTCTCTTGTCATGATGTCTCCGAGGGTTACCAACGAAGCCATGTTTTGCATGGCGCATGTGATTTGTTTCTGGGCCATTCTGCGGTATATGGCCACAAGGAATGGAGCGTATGTGATTTTATCAGTGGCTCTTGCGGCAATGGCCTATTGGGCGAAATCTACGGGAATCATCACCATCGCAACACTCGGATTGATGTTCCTTGTTTATTTTGTTCCTAGCAGGTTGCTGTCTTTTGAACGCAAGAAAAAAACGGAATATATTGGTCTTGTGCTGTTCTTGGCCCTTTGCGGCACTGTGGGTGGCCTTGTCTTGTTCAATCCTGATATCGTTGGTAACTCCAAGAACCTGAACAGTGCCCTAATCGTGGGAGCACAGCCGGGTAACATGCTTTATTTTGATCTGGAAAACTTCTTGACCCATCCCTACACTAGTGCCTGGGATGACAATATGGGTCGGCAGTATTTCTTGAATTATCTCGCAAAGACATCCCTTTTTGGGGAATTCCAGTTGCTGAAAACGACGGCTGGGAACTGGCTTGCGTCCATTATCAGCATTTCACTGTTAGGCCTTGTGGGGTTTGCCCTGGTGGGGCTCTGGCGAATAAGATGGAATGCAAAGACTATACTTTGCTTGACCCAGGTAGTGATGTTTGTTGTGGCGGTGGCTGCACTACGGCTGAAATACCCATATTCGTGCAGTAATGATTTCCGCTTTATACTTCCAGTATTGATTCCCTGTATTTTTTTGTCAATCGAAGGAATTTTTGCCGAGAACGGCTCTGCACGCCGCCGAATTGCGGGCACATTCCTAGTGTTGGTTTTTAGCAGCTGTTCAACGGCTTTAATGCTCTTGCTATAAATTGGTCGTATATTTCTCATTTTTGTATATTACCATTGCAAAGATGAAGGCTTGAAGAATGCGATTGTTATTGGTCATGTTGTGTGTGCTGTCGGTGTCGCTTTTTGCGCGACCTATAAACGACGGCAATAAACTGTTCAAGAATGGCGACTATGCTGGCGCCTTGGAACAGTATATGAAGGCCCGGGAAGCGGAGCCTGCAAACCCTTTGTTGTTTTACAATATCGGCACTTGCCAGTACAAGTTGGGCAATTACGACGAGGCCAAGAAGGAATTGGAGAGCGCCGTACGCATGCCCGACAAGAAAATGGCTGCCAAGGCGGCCTACAACCTGGCCAATACACACTTTCGCATAGGTGAAAAGTCCGCCGAAGGTAGCGAACGGATTGCCGCCTGGCGGGAATCCGTTGCCTACCTGAAAAAGGCTATTGACTTGGACAACGGTTTTGAAAACGCCAAGAAGAACGTAGAAATCGTGCAGCGTAAGCTGAAAGAGGAACTGGACAAGCAAAAACAGAACCAGGACCAGAATCAGGACCAGAACAACGATCAGAAACAGCCGCCCCTGAGCGAAAAGGCGAAGGAAGTTCTGGCCCGTGCATTGCAGCTTTGCAAGGACGGAAAGTATGCCGAAGCAAAGGAAATGCTGGAAAACCTGATTGCCGAAGACGAAACGGCTGGTCAGCTCAGTGGGCATGTGCAGCGCATTGACGATATTATCGAAATCAAGGCTGGCCGAAAGCCCAAGGCAAAGATTGACGCCAGCAACACCGACAACGACCTGGAGGTAATCTGATGAAGAGAAGTCTGTGGTCGGTGATTAGGTTGATAGGCCATAAACAGGATTGCTGTCCCCGCATTTTTTCGTGTCATCCCCGCGAAGGCGGGGATCTCCCCTCTGTTTTGAACGTCCGTTTATTTGCTTTTTTTGCCGTTATGTTCTTATCTGTCGCTGCCTTTGCCGCCCCCAAGTCGGCATCGGCCTACTACAGCGATGCGGCTTTCCAGTACATCGAAAACCGCCTGCCCTCTGCCGAAATCACCTGTAACGAAGGCCTGCAATACTACCCCAACGACCAGAAGTTGCAGATGCTCCTGGACCGTATTCACGAGGCCAAGAACGAGCAGAAGAACGAAAACAAGAAGAACGACAAGAACCAGGATAATAACCAAGACCAGAATCAAGACCAAAACCAGCAGGACCAGCAAAATCAGGACCAGAACGGCGAAGACAATTCCAGCGGTTCAGAAAGTTCCTCAAGCGCTTCCGATGAGCAGGACCAGAACGGCGGCAGCCAGTCCAGCAGCTCGGATGCGGGAAGCTCCGGCAGCGAAGGCGGTGCCGGCGAACAGCCCGAACCCGAACCCGAACAGCCCGAAGAAGGCTCCAGCGACAGCCAGGGCGATTCCTCCAACGATGGCGCAGAACCGGAGGAACAGCCCGTGCAGATGGGAGAGATGAGCCCCGAAGAGGCCGCACAGCTCCTGAAGGATTTTGACGAACAGAACGGCGAACGCAAGCCCTGGAAGCCTATCCGCGGCCAGGCAAGACCCGCGAAGGACTGGTAAGGTGAGGGCCATTCCCAATGCCCTCCCGTACCTTCGCCGCCATAGATTTAAAGTCATTCTTTGCCTCGGTGGAATGTATCCTCCGGGGCCTTGACCCCTTAAAGGCAAAGCTGGTGGTGGCCGACAAAAGCCGTACCGAAAAGACCATCTGCCTTGCGGTGACGCCAGCCTTGAAGGCCTACGGCATTCCCGGACGGGCCCGGCTTTTCGAAGTGAACCAGAAGGTCCGCGAGGTGGAGCGACGCACCGGCGAGAAGGTGGAGTTCTTGGTTGCGAAGCCCCAGATGGCAAGGTACGTGGAGTATTCCACCAAGGTCTACAACGTTTACCTCAAGTACGTGAGTGCCGAAGATATTCACGCCTATTCCATCGACGAATGTTTTCTGGACTTGACAAAGTACCTCAAGCTGTACAAGAAGACGGCACGGGAGCTGGTGAAGACCATCATCCAGGACGTGCTTGCTACCACGGGAATTACCGCAACGGGCGGCATCGGCACAAACCTTTACCTGTGCAAGATTGCCATGGATATCATGGCAAAGCATGTAGAAGCGGATAACGACGGCGTGCGCATTGCGGAACTGGACGAGATGAGTTACCGCAGGCAACTGTGGGCCCACAAGCCCATTACCAATTTTTGGCAGGTGGGCCGTGGCATCGCTGCCAGGCTTGAAAAGTGCCACCTGAACCGAGGCCGGGGAATCCACACCATGGGAGATATCGCTCGGGTAAGCGTCAAGGAACCTGACGCCCTGTACAAGATGTTCGGCGTGAATGCCGAAATTCTGATAGACCACGCCTGGGGTTACGAACCCTGTACCATCGCCGACATCAAGAGGGCAAAGCCCCAGTCCCAGAGCATGGGAGAGGGCCAGGTGCTGCAGGACCCCTACCCCTTCGACAAGGCCC
This sequence comes from Fibrobacter sp., assembly GCA_016295375.1. GTDB lineage: Bacteria > Fibrobacterota > Fibrobacteria > Fibrobacterales > Fibrobacteraceae > Fibrobacter. The sequence continues at coordinate 25,825 of JAEDLI010000011.1, forward strand.
GTCTGGTGGTGCGGGAGATGGTAGATACGGTATCCATGCGCCTGGTGGAAAACGGCCTGGTGGCCAAGGGCATGGTACTTACGGTAGGCTACGACAGGGAGAATGTGGACAAGGGGATTTATCACGGCGAGACGGTCATCGATTTTTACGGACGCACCGTGCCAAAACCCGCCCACGGCACGGCTTCTATCGGGCATTACACCAGTTCCCAGTCCGCCTTTGCCGAGGCGGTCATGCGGCTTTTCGACCGGATTGTGGAGCCGCAGCTGACGGTGCGCCGCCTGAACCTGGTGGCCATCGACGTGGTAGATGAAAGCAACCAGGGCTACGACCTGTTTACCGATGCCCAAAAGCAGGAGCGTGAAAAGAAACGCCTCAAGGCGGAACTGCTTATCAAGAAACGCTTCGGCAAGAACGCCATCGTCAAGGGTATGGACCTGCAGGAGGGCGCCACCACCGTAGAGCGGAACGGACAAATCGGAGGACACCGGGCATAGTCATGAGTTGTCAGTTGTGAGTTATGAGTTTTAATTATGGACTAAAACATTTTTGTACTTTTCTCAGAGGCGCATAGCGCCGACTCATGACCCATGACTCAGGACTACACAGACATAATAGATCTGCCCTACCCGAGGGATGACTGGAACTTTCTCATGAAGCACCCCCGCATGAGCATGGAATCCCGTGCCAAGATTTTCGCCCCCTTTGCGGCCCTGCGGGGCCACAGTACGGCTCTGGCCAGGACGGCAGAGCAGAAATTGGACGATGTGGCCCACGAATTGACCCTGGACGACCAGGAATTTTAAAGGCCCTCGCTTGCGCGGGGGCCTTGCTCCTGAATGGTTTTTGCAGCGTTTTTTACTTCAATCGAATGGCCTTCACCATCTTCTGGCTGCCCTGACGGATGACCAGGAAGGCGGCACCCTGGTAGCTTGTTTCCAGAGAAACGCTGTTGGCGCCGCGGGTGGCGTTCACATTCTTGCTTGTGATCACCTGACCCAGGCTGTTCATGAGGGTAACACTTGCACGGCCTGTTGTTGCTGTGTTGAAGTTAGCTGTAATGACGCTGGCTTGAATATGTACATCAATTTCTAGCGTCCGCGCAGCTGCATAGAGCTGTTTTTCTGTTATCTTAGTAGTGGTTTTGCCGTAATCAATACGATCGGGACATTCGTTCGTGTTTCCCGGTTCCTGGGCATAAATCATGCCACGACCGCTACCAGCCAGATAGATGCGGCTATAGATACAGGGGTCGCCCACCACCATGGTGAGTTCGCCAAAACGATGGTTGGCATCGCCAATGTCTGTCCATGTCGCCCCATTGTCGTCGGAGCGGTAGATGGAATTGACGGGATTACTCGTCTTGGCCATACCTACGGCGTAGATGGCGGGAGAAGAACTTTTTCCCTTTCCAAAGCCTATGTAGGCGGCGTAGGCAAGTCCATTAACCTTTTTGAAAGAGGTGCCGCCATCAGTAGAGTGATAAACACCTTCGGCAGAAGTATTGGTCCAAACGACGCCGCCGATATTGATGCCTTGAACTGCCCAGAGATCTCCCTCGGTGTTGGGGTTCGCAAAAATCCGAGCCTTGCTGTAAGCGTAATCATCCAATGTCGCCATATCGCTGTTTGCTGCAACCCAGTTCTTGCCACCATCGGTACTCTTGAATAGCTTTCCGACACTAGCGCTATAGATGTAGAATGTCTTTTCGGCTTTCTTGTCGGATACTACGTGGAATCCGGAAACGTCGTTGGAGGTGACACCGTTTGCCTTTGTCCAGCTGGCGCCATCGCTTGTGGAATAATAGACGCCATTACCCGCCATATTCCAAACAATGGTAGAACCGTCAGCAGAAATAGCTGCGAAATTGTCTTCGTTGGTATAGGTGCTAGAACCCGCATACTGATTTACAGTCCACTTGGGGAGCGCACTTTGGTTGGTGGTGAACTGCTTCCAAGTTTTGCCACCATCGGTAGAGACGGCACCCAGGCCCTTGGTGGCTTCCTTGTAAATGCGAATCATCTTTTCGGGCATAAGTCCGGCATAGTCGATGTCGTAGTTGGTACCGGCTTCAATCTGGTGCCTTGTTTCCATGGGACTGTCCAGATCGGTATGGTAATAGCCGTCGATGTCGCCGACCACACTTACAAGAGGAGCTCCCTTGGTGGTGCTTACATAACCAAGCGGAACGGTTTCTTCGATACCCTTGTCTGTAAATTTCCAAGTGGGCTTGGCGGCGGTGGCGTTGGTGGTACTCCAGATACCGTAACCCGTCCCGAAAATCACATTGTCCGGATCGGTGGGATTGATTCCTAGAGCCGATACCCAATGGGGGTTGCTGGTGGCATTGCTATGGGCAGATGCGGCATCAAAGGAACCGTTACGCATAATTTCACTCCAGGTGGAGCCGCCATCCTTGGTGTAATAGATGTATTCGTGAGGAACAAAGTTCGAAGAACTAGGACCGCCATTTCCACCCCAGCAGTTTGCTGTGGACACGGCTGCAGTTTTGCCATCCCCGATGCTGGAAACGCCCACGAAACCCACGGGCTTGCCTCCACAGGAGGCTGGCATGGACAATTCTTGAATTGCGCCAGTAGAAATAGTGAACTTGTGGACATGGCCTCCGCTAGAGGTTCCCTGGTCCAAAGGCTTCGTGTCGTTGCTGGTAATCCAGATTACATCGCCAGCAACAGACATCTGGTAAACTGTCTTGGTGAAGGACGCCGCCACTTGCGTAAATGATGAACCATCGGTGCTCTTGTACAGGCCGCCAGCATAGGGGGCAGCGTATACATTGCCCTTGGAATCAAAGGCGACGGCGCTTATACCGTCTGTATTCAAGAAGCCCGCGATGGTCGTCCAGCTCTGTCCGTTGTTTGTGCTTTTCAGGAGTCCGTTCTGGTTGGTGCCCAGGTAGACAGTGGATCCCTTGACTGCCAGCCGGTTGCCCATACCACGACCATCTCCGTTTCCGCCTAGGCAGATGGAACCATCGCTTGTTAATTTAGCGGCCGCCGTTCCTGAAACGGTTTTAGAGTTCAGTGGATATTTTGTCCATGATGCGCCTCCATCAGTCGAACGGAAAACAGATCCTTCGGAACACCAACGGACATCAGTATAGAGCCCGCCGGTCGTATAGACGTTCTTGTCGTCGGTAATGTCAACGGCCAAGGCGATAGAACCCATGTCGTTACCGCTGGTAAAGGAATCGTTTAGCGGAATCCATTCAGAAGCGGTTGCATTCCAGAGGTAGGCTCCACCCACGTCGGTGCGGATGTAGGCTTGACCTGCAGAGTTGAACGTGACTCCCGGTACATAGCCGCCGCCCCAGTTCTGTATGCTGTTATAGACATAGGCGGCTTGGGCCATAGAGCCGCTGGCCACAATGGCCAACCCAAACGCGGCAGTCATTTTCAAGATATTCATACTCAATCCTTTTTTTGTTAATATCCCGGTATAAATATAACTTGAACCGGCGAAAATCCGTAGGCCAGTTTTGTTTACAATGTGGACATATTGTCCAAAATAAGCAGATTCGTAAGAATAGGGTAAGTTATCGCCAGCCCTTGTATTCCGCGATGGCCATGCCCATGACGATGGTGGCGGCTCCTGCCCAGGCCACAGGAGAGATGCGTTCCCCGATGGCAATCATGGCGGTGATGATGGTTACCAGGGGCAGGGCATAGACATAGTTGCTGGCCAGGACCGTACCCAGTTTTTCGAGGACGGTGTTCCACGCCACATAGCCCAGTAGCGAAGAGAATATGGCGAGGCTCAAAAAGTTAAACGCCACCACGGGTTCGGCAAAGTTTCCCCAAGGAATGAAACGCCCTTGCAGGTGTTCTGCAGCCATGAGGGGGATGGAACTGACAATGCTGTAGAAAAAAATTTTTCGGGTGATGAACAGGGTGCTGTACCGCGCCTTGAAGGGCTTGAGGCTCAGGGAGTAGATGGTCCAGAGAATGGCCGCCACAAAGGCGAGAAAATCTCCCAGGGGCGAAAGTTTCAATATGAACTTGCCGTTGAGGACCACCAGCACCATCCCTACGAAGGTCAGCAGGGAGCCCAGGATTTGTCTGGACTTGAGCCGCTCGCTTTTGAACAGTAGCCCGCCAAAAATCATGATGAGCAGTGGGTTGGTACAGACGATGAGGGACACGTTAGAAGATGGCGACAGGGTGAGGGCCGTATTTTCCGCCCAAAAGTACAGCGTACCGCCGGTGATGCCGCTGATGAACAGCAAGAACTCGTCTTTTAAGTTTTGCGCCAGGAGTTTCTTGTGGTTTATGGCCAGCAACAGCAGGTAGGTGAACACGAACCGGATAAAGAACACCTGTACCGCCGAAAAACCGTGGGTCAGCAGGACCTTGGTACTCACGAAGCTCGTGCCCCAGAAGATTACGGTGGCAACGGCCAATATGTGCCAGATGGCGGTGCTGTTTTTCATCGCGAGAAATGTAGAAATAAGAGACTAGGAGCTAGAATACAAGGGAGGGGCTAGAGACTAGAGATTAGGATTTAGTGAACAAGAATCACGCACATCGTGCGTCTGGAACGGATGGCGAAGCCATGATATTTTTCCCTAACCCCTAAATCCTAGATCCTAGCCCCTGAATCCTAACCCCTGAATTACTATATTCCAAGCGTATAACCTGGAGTTTTTTATGGAAATCAAATGGCTTAATCCCGATGCAAAGTTTGACCGCCTAGTTTTGGCAGGCGATATTGGAGGCACCAACACGAACCTTGGCCTTGTGGGCTACAAGGACGGCAAGTTCACGCTGATTCTTGAAACGATGTGCCCCTCCAAGGACATCGACGGTCTCGACGCCCCCATCCGCGAGACCCTCAAGCTTGCTGCGGAAAGCCGTGCCGATCTGAAGCCCAGCCACGTGTGCATCAGCGCCGCGGGCCCGGTGGCCGCCAACAAGTGTGTGATGACGAACCTCCCGTGGAGCGTGGACGGCGACGCCCTCACCGCGGCAACCGGCATCCCGACGCTTGTCATCAACGACTTCATGGCCATCAGCTACGGCATCCCGACGCTGGACGTGGATGACCCGAAGCAAATTTTCAAGCTTACCCATACCGACGGCAGCCAGCCCGCTCCGCAGAAGGCGACCAAGGCCGTGATTGGCCCGGGTACCGGCATGGGCGTTGGTTTCCTTGCCTTCGATGGCGAGAAGTACATCCCGGCAAGTTCCGAAGGCGGGCATTCCACCTTCGCTCCCTTCGACAAGGATTCTCTGGAATTCCACGACTACATGGAAAAGAAGATTGGCACTGTTCCCGGCGTGGAACCGCTGGTCTCCGGCATGGGGCTTCGCAACATGTACGAATGGTGGAAGGAGAGCCGCGGCGTTCCCGATAACGAAGCTTTCAAGAAGATTGAAGAAACTGAACCCAACGATCGTCCCAAGTACATCAGCCGCGCAAGCGATACCGACCCGGTGGCCGCCGAGATGATGCGCCTGTTCGTGAAGATGCTGGCCCGCTTCGCAAGTGATGCCGCGACGTTGTTCTTGCCTCTGGGTGGCCTCTACCTGGCCGGCGGTACAGTGCAGAAGGACCTGCGCTGGCTCGAGCGCGACAATCTGTTCATGAAGTATTTCGAGAAGAACTACAACCCGAACATCCGTCCGCTCTTGAACAAGATTCCAGTCTATATCATCAAGGATTACAGCATTAGCCTGTACGGTGCGGCCAACGCCAGCCTGAACTTGCAGAAGTAAACGCTGCCCAATATGCTTTTTTCAGAACTTCCTCTGGCAAACCCTCTGCAGCGCGCCATCCGTGCCGTAGGCTACGAAACGCCCACCCCCATCCAGGAACAGTCTATCCCGAGCCTTCTCGAAGGCAAGGACCTGCTGGGGATCGCCCAGACGGGCACTGGCAAGACGGCGGCATTCGCCCTGCCAATTTTGCAACTGCTTCTGGTTTCCGGAAAGTTCCGTGCGCCCAAGACTTGCCGGGCCCTGATCCTGCTCCCTACTCGGGAACTTGCCATCCAGGTGGAGGAGTGCTTCAAGCAGTACGCTCAGTTTACGGCTATTTCCAGTACCTGCATCTTTGGCGGTGTGGGGGACGCCTCCCAGAAAAACTGCCTGGTCCGGGGCGTAGACGTGCTGGTGGCCACTCCCGGCCGTCTGCTGGATCTTATCGGCCAGAAGGCGGTTTCCCTGAAGGCGTTGGAATTTTTTGTGCTGGATGAGGCCGACCGTATGCTGGACATGGGGTTCATCCACGATATCCGCAAGGTGGTGGCGCTCCTGCCGCAAAAGCGCCAAAACCTGTTCTTCAGCGCCACCATGCCCGACGATATCACCAAGCTTGCCGCTACCATCCTCCGGCCGAATCCGGTCCGTGTGGAGGTGGCACCCCAGAGCACGCCCATCGAACGCATCCGTCAGGAACTGTACCGTATCGACAAGCGCCGCAAGGGAGCGCTCCTGAAAGAGCTGTTGCAGGAACATCCCGAGATGAAGAAGGTGCTGGTCTTTAGCCGCACCAAGCACGGTGCCGACAAGATTGTCCGGGTGCTGGAAAAGGCGGGAGTCAAATGCGCCGCCATTCACGGAAACAAGAGCCAGACCCGCAGGCAAGAGGCCCTTAAGAACTTCAAGGACGAAAAAATCCGGGTGCTGGTGGCTACCGACATCGCCGCCCGCGGCATCGATGTGGACGATGTTTCTCACGTATTCAACTACGACCTGCCCGACGTTCCCGAAACCTTCGTGCACCGCATAGGCCGCACCGCCCGTGCAGGCAAGGACGGTATTGCTATCTCCTTCTGCGCTCCCGACGAGGAGCAGGATTTGCGGGCCATCGAGAAGCTTACCAGGATAAGGATTCCCGAAGGGGACAAGGCCATATTCGAGAAACTCCCGCCTCCGCAGAAGGAGACTCCCGAAAGCGAGATGCGCAACGCCCGAGGTCGCAGATTCCCGCGCCGCGAAAAACAGGCACAGAATTCAAAACCGGCGCAGACTCCTCCTAAAGCCCCCAAGCAGCAGCCCCAAAAACCGGCGCAATCTGTGCAACAGGCAAGACCAGAGCATAATTCCGAGCAGCCTCAAAAGGCGGATTTCCACAAGCACCGTCGCAATCGCCCAGGCTCAAAGGCCCGCCGCCGTATGCGGGAGCTATCTAATTCCAACGGATAGAAAATCCTATCTTTGTATTAGATGGAAAAATCTCCGACAAATGTCAACTCCAAGCCGAACTACTTTCCGGCTATTGACGGGCTTAGGCTTTTGGCCAGCGTGAACATCGTGATGCTCCACCTGGGCAGTTCCAGCGCTTTGGGCTACATGCAGGACTGGAAATGGCTTATGCCCATTATCAGCGCTCCCGCCTTTGCGGCGGGCATCTTCTACGTGTTTGCGGGATTCTTGTTTGCAAGCAAGTTCAGCGATCCGGAACGGCGCATCCCCGTGATTCCCTTCATGTTCGCCCGCATCGCGAAACTATACCGTCTGCATTTTTTCATGACGCTCTTGATGTTCGTGGTGCTGGTGTTCAAGTTCAGCGGCTACACCCACCTGCCAGGGCTTTCTGAAATCGGCGACTGTGCCTCGGCGGGTCTTGCCAAGATGACCCACCCCTGGCGGAGCCTATTTTTGCACCTTACCCTCACCTGGTCCATTGTGCCTGACCTGGGCATGAAACTGAATGAGCCCTCTTGGTCACTGACTAGCTTTTTTTTGTGCTACGCCATTACGCCCTGGTTCAGCCGCTGGCTTTTCCGCCAGAACTACCGCACGCTCTGGGTGCTGTTCGGCACGCTGTTTATCCCCGGAATTCTGTGGGCGGTTTTCTTCGGAGCTTCCGACAACCTGTGGTTCAGCGGCTACGAGGCCAAGTACCGTTTCTTCCACATCTTCGCGCCGGTCCGCATTTTTGAATACCTGTTCGGCATGGTGCTTTTCCGCCTGTACAGCGAGGGCGGTTTCGATTTCCTCAAGAAGAAATTTGCAAGCGGCATTGCCCAGGCGGTGGTTCTTGCCGCCATTTACGGGAGCCTGTTCCTGCTTCGGCCCGAATGGAACCCCGGCGTGAACTATTTCTTCCATCACAGCCTCCCGATACTGCTTTACGGACTGTTCTTGCTTTCACTCCTGAGTGGCAAGGGATTTGCAGCCAGGTTCTTCTGCATTCCGCTGGTCCGCAAGGTGGGCCGCGCCAGTTTCTACCCCTACTTGATCCACCTGCCGATTATCACCATCGCCTGGAGCATTTGCAATCTGAACAAGCCCTTGAATACCCTGATCCTGATGGTCTTTATCTATACTATCAGCACGCTGTACATGGAATTCAAGACCTGGCGCCGCAAGCGTGCTAAGGCGAAAGCGGCTGGGAAGTAGGAATCAGAAAAGCCCATGGAGACAATCCATAGGCTTTTAAAATATTGAAGTGAATCGGACTCTTACTGTTTCTTGTTCAGCGTCTCGATTCTTTCCTGAAATTCAGCGACCTTTTCTGCGGACAGGCCCATTTCGCGTAGGACGGCTATGGAGTCAGCACGTTCTTCCTTGCGACCCTGGCTGAATCCTTCAGTCTTGCCCTGGCTGAATCCTTCAGTCTTGCCCTGGGCGAAACCTTCAGTCTTTCCCTGGACGAACCCTTCGGTCTTGCCCTGGGCGAAACCTTCAGTCTTGCCCTGGGCGAAACCTTCAGTCTTTCCCTGGACGAACCCTTCAGTCTTGCCCTGGGCGAAACCTTCAGTCTTTCCCTGGACGAACCCTTCGGTACGGCCTTGCACCCTGCCTTCAGAAAAACCGATTTCGTGTTCTGCTTTCAAGTCCGTCATATTCTTTACCTCGGCATTGAAAAGTTCTTCTACAAAGTTAATCAATTTCACAGAATCGAGCAAGTGCCGGAATATTTCGTTCTGCATAATCTTTTCGGGAACGGGCTCTTCTTTGATAATCACCTTGATAGCACGGAGCCACTGCGCCGCCTCAGAATTGTCGTTTGCGGTGACTCCCGCCTTTTCAAGCTCGAAGAACTTGTCGATTTCAACAAAAATCTTCTGAACTTTAGGGAAAAATTTTTTACCGTGACACATCTCATCGACATGGTGAATGTATTCCGTGGGCTCTTCCGGGAACATCTCAAAATCGAGAAGTCCAAGAAAGTAGATGCGGGGTAGTTCGTATTTTTCGCTGGTGTGTACCTGGTTCTCGATGACGCGCGAGACATAGTACTCCACGCGGTCACGGAAGAAATCGTCGCCCTGTTGTTGCACCTCCACCAGCACCTTTTCGCCGGCATTGGTCGTGCCGATGATGTCCAGGATACAGTCTTTTTTGTTGAATACCCCTGGGAATTCCTGCATTTCGAGTGAGATATCCTTGATGGCGTCGTCGCCCTGCAGACCAAGCATCGCGTTCACCAGCGAGATGAGAAGCGAGTGGTCCTTTTCCTCGGCGAAAACAATCTTGAAAATGCCGTCGCTAAGGATGTAGGCATATTTGTAAAGTTCCTGGTACTTGAGGAGATTGTTCTTGTCAATTTCCATTGCCTTGAGCAAGGAATAGTGTTGTGTTCGATTCATGGATTGCTCCTGTTTGATTGTTGAGGAGTGTAAACAGGAGTATGTGTCGAATGAACGCAGAACACCTGTTCACAAACCTGTTTAGGACAGATTGATGAAGTCCACAAATGTGGACGGTGCTCTACGTTAATCATCATGGGGCCGACCCCCACAGGGATAGCTGTCTCACGAATTGCCGGTTGTCTTGACCTGCAAAGGGTGGACGACGTCAAGCAGAGAGTTAAACGGCCCGCCCGAATCGAATACGCTGTCAGCGGGATTGATGCTAAGACAATAGCAATATACAAAAAAAGTAGGGGATTGGGTTTAACGAGCTGTAAAATTGTATATTGTGTCCGAAAAGTTTTTTCGGAGTCAAGATGGATATCGGTTCGTTACATTTTCAGAATCCCGAAGCCTTTTGGCTGTTGTTGCTTGTTCCTGTGCTTGTGGCGCTCTACATTTACCGCCAGCAGCGTCGCAAGAGCACCATCAAGTTCCCGGCCCTCGCCATAGCCAAAAAAGCATCGCCAAGCCATCGGGTGCGCATGCGCCATATTGTGCCAGCGCTCCGCCTTGCAGCCCTGTGCTGCTTTGTGGTGGCCCTTGCCCGCCCGCAAAATGCTACCGAGGTGGAATACACCAATACAGACGGCGTGGACATTATGCTGGTGCTGGACGTGTCGGGCTCCATGGGCACTTTAGACATGTTGACCCGCACGGAACAGGCGAAGCTCGGGGTGATGAACGCCGAGCGGATTCTCAAGTCCGGCGATTACTGGAAATATAGCCGCATGGGGTACGCCCAGCAGGTTATTGCGGAGTTTATCCAGAAACGCCACAGCGACCGTATCGGTCTTTCTGCCTTTGGCGCCCGGGCGGTGACCCAGTGCCCCCTTACGCTGGATTACGGTTCCTTGCTTGAAATTCTGGGCGTTACAGACGACCTTGCACACGATTCTATCATGGGAAGCCGAACCGCCATTGGCGATGGCCTTATGAATGCTCTTGCCCGCTTGCAAAAGTCCGAAGCCAAGTCTAAGGTGGTGGTTCTCCTGACCGACGGCAAGGATAACGCCAGTGTCATTTCTCCTGTCCGTGCAGCCGAGGTGGCCCAGTCCATCGGAGTGAAGGTCTATACCGTAGGTGTAGGCAAGCGTAAGGGTAAAATCCTGAGTTTCCAGCAGAACCCCTGGACAGGCGAAATCTCTTGGGGCGAGCGGGATATCACTCCCGAAGAAGGCATCGACGAAACCACCCTCAAGGCGGTGGCGCAAAAGACCGGCGGAAAGTTCTACCGAGCCGAAAACAAGGAACAGCTAGAAGAAATCTATTCCGAAATAGACCAGCTGGAAAAATCCGAAATCGAGACGGTGGCCTACGCTCGCTACGCCGAAAAGTTCTACCCCTGGCTTTTGGTGGGTGCGCTCCTCATTCTGCTGGAACTGATTCTTGCCAACACCCGCTTTGTGCGGATTCCGTAGGCTATTCCCCGTCTACAGAAGGTTTGTAGCAGTTCCTGGTGCTGTTTTCGATTAGATCGTCAACCGTCTTGGTGGTGGGCGTGCCGAATTCGGACCAGTAGATGGAGAAGGTAATGGGCCACGGGCCCTGGGCAAGTGCTTCACTGGTGGCACTGGTGGCGATTAACCTGTTGGCCAGAGTTTCTATCTCGGAGAAATCGTTACATTCGGTAACAATGGCAAAAGACGAAGTGCTGTAACGGGCGATAAAAGAGCCGCGATTGATGCATTGCTGCCGTAGGAACGAGGCCATTTTTTGGAGGGCTATGGCTGCGGCCACGCCCCCGTACTTCTTTTTCATGGCCTTGAACTTGTCTATATCGATTTTCAAAAAAAACAGTCTCTTGGCGGGGTTCTGTTTCTGGGTAATGGCTTCCAGGTAGTCTGCAAGTTTGTTGTCATTGTTGAGCTTGGTGATTTCATCGACGGTAATTCGCCCGCGTAGCGCGCACAGATGTATGAACAGAGTGACGATGACAAACGAGGGCGACGTGATGGGCATATCGTAGAATTTGGCCTGTACCATCAGCAGAAGCAGGGGGAAAGCCATGGCTCCCGAAAGCAGGTAAAGGCTACGACGGCGAATCCTGTTGGTGCACTTGCGGGCCTTAGTCAGGCACAGGATTGACGCGGATACCACATAGACAATCGTCAGGATGTTCAGCAAAATCCGCACATGGGGTCTCATGTCGAGAGGCGGTTCTGTCAGGTTGCTCAAGACATCTATGATGGCCATGACACTTACCACAAGGCTTGGCAACAATATGGGGATGAACTTTTTGCGAAGGTGGTAGGTGCTAGTAGATGTAATAAAGAATACGGTCAGGAACCAGGAACAACCCATGCAGATGCAGGTGACGATCTTGAGGCCGTTGATAATCTTGATGACGGGGATGTAAGTGGAGGGAATGAACTGTCCTGTAGAATTCAGGACGCAGAAAGCGATGGACAGGTCCACCAGGTACCGGAAAACATGAACTTCTCTGAGGCGGGAGGCCCGCTCCGTGATGCCATAACGCACCATCAGGAGAATGGCGATGCTTATGAGATCGATTTCGACTACAAAGGGATTGATTTCCATAGATTTACCCCACAACTCAATAAGCAAAATATATCTTTTTTTTAACAAAAAAGTTATCGCCCGCAAATAAATGTGTTTTTTCCCTTTTTTGTGGTCATTTTTTTTGAAAAAATGGGGCGAAAAATCCCGTTTTTTGTATATTCATGGGTATGTGGGCCCTGCCCCGCGCCGTTTTTTTCTGGAGTCTGTTCATGCGATTTGCGGAACCGAGCTTTTTGTGGGGACTTTTTACCCTGCCATTTTTTGCCCTTTTGTTCTATTACGCCTTTTACCGCCGTAAAAAGCTGGCGGAGCGGTTCGTGTCCCTTTCCATGCTGCCCAAGCTTTCGACCAGCGTGTCTCCCTGGCGGAGGCTCGCCAAGGTTCTGATCCTCCTTTTGGCAATCGCTTTTTTGTTCGTTGCCCTTGCAAGGCCCCAGTGGGGCCATAAGCTGGAACACGTGGAGCGTCGCGGTCTGGACTTGGTGCTGCTGCAGGACATTTCCCTTTCCATGCTGGCCGAAGATATCAAGCCGAACCGTCTGGTGCGTAGCCGTCACGAGATTGCCTCGTTCCTGGAATCTCTCACCGGCGACCGCGTGGGTCTGGTGGCCTTTAGCGGCGAGGCCCAGGTGATGGTGCCTCTGACGCTGGACTACGGAACCGTGCAGATGATGCTCCGGGAACTGGAGCCGGGCTGGCTCATGCCGGGAACGAACCTGGAAAAGGCCATCCGCAAGGGGATGGATTTGTTCCGCAACTCCGGCGGGGCGGGCAAGTATTCGGTAATGGTCCTCATGAGTGACGGCGAAGAGCTTGAAGACGCCGCCGTCAATGCCGCCAAGGAAGCCGCCGAGATGGGCATCCGCATCTATACGGTGGGTATCGGCTCCCGCGAAGGTGTGCCAATCCCCGTCAAGACCAAGAACGGAGAAGTGGCCTACAAAAAAGACATGCAAGGGAACATCGTGACCACCCGCCTAGAAGACGGGACTCTTCAAGAAATTGCAAGCGCTACCGGCGGGTTGTACTTTTACGCGAGTCCCGGTGAGTTCCAGCTGCAGAAGGTGCTGACCGAAATCGCCACCCTCGAAAAGAAGGACCAGGCAAGCGACCGCTTTGAGAATTACCAGGACCGCTACCAGATTTTTCTCGGGATTGCGGCCTTGCTGTTCTTGATTGAAGCGATGGTGTCCGAACGGGGCCGCCGTCGCAAGCAGCTGGTCGGCCGTTTCAGCTAGAGAGTAGCCTAGATACAAAAAAAGCCTTTCTGGTGGGTATGTCTCTCTTGGAGACGGGCGGCGCTCCATGGGAGGCCGAATTAGAATCCACCGGAAAGGCTTTGAGTATAATATACATTCAAAAAGCCCGATAAACCAAATTATTTTGAAATTCCTTAGTCCAATTTGGAATGAGGGAATAGCTATATTGTTTGGTGATGAAGAAAAATGATGTGAAAACCATATCCTTGCTGGTGGGCTCTGCCCTCCTGACAGCTATTGCCGCTTGTTCCAGCGCGCCGGCCCCTGCAACGGAAAATACTGCGACGGTTGCTACCCCAAAGGATTCTGTCGCGGGGTCTGAACAGAGCGGTGCTGCAGCTCAGTCTGCAAAATCCGACATCCCCGCAAGCTACAAGGACATCCAGTTTCCGGAATACAACTACGTAGCGCCTTACCCGAAGGATTACCGGGTGGAAATAGCCGACGGTGTCACCGGTTACATCGTGAGCGACCGCCGTTTGCCCCTGGTGAATTTTACGGTCTATTTCGAGAATCCGAGAGTCCCCGCCTACATCAAGGACGAAGCCGCCTTCGAGATGCTGGGTTCCATGCTTAGGCGTGGCGGCGGTGGCGGTATCGCTCCCGGTGCCCTGGAAGATACCCTTGAGTTTATCAGCGCTGGAGTCGGTTCTTCGGCCGGCGTGTGGACCGCCTCTTTCGACATTGACTGCCTGACCAAGGATTTTTCCTCCGTGCTTGCGCTGACAAAGAAGGTGCTGCTCGCTCCTACCTTTGACAAGGA
>JAEDLI010000074.1 GCA_016295375.1 Fibrobacter sp.
TGTAGGTAATCTTGTTGTAGATTTCGTCGCAGATGATGAACAGGTTGTAGCGCTTCGCTATATCCACGATTTTCTTGAGGATGTCCAGCGGGTAGACCATGCCGGTCGGGTTGTCCGGGTTCAGCACCAGGATGCCCGCGATGCTCGGGTTGTACTTCACCTTGTTTTCCAGTTCTTCCAGGTCCGGATACCAGTGGTTCTCGGGCTGGAGGCTGTAGGTGATGGGGGCCGTGTGGGCATGTGCCGCTTCGGCGGAACTATGGGTGGAGTAGGCCGGAGCAGGTCCGATAATGCGGGTGTTCATGGAGAGCAGCCCGTAGATGGTGGCGATGGCGTCGCCCAGGCCGTTGAAGAACAGGATGTCGTCCACGCTAATCTGCGCACCGCCCAGTTTGTTGTTCTCTTTCACCAGGAATTCGCGGGTTTCCAGCATGCCCTTGGAGGGGCAGTAGCCGTAACTGCGGTTGGTCTTGACCAAGTCCACCACGATGTCCTTAATCCAGTCGGGCAACTGGCATTTCTTTTCGATGGGGTCTCCGATGTTTTCCCAGTGGATGGGGAGACCCAGGGCCTTGAGCTGGTTTGCCTTCTTCACGATCTCGCGGATTTCGTAAGAGAGTTCCTTGGCACCTTCGCTCAAAAGTCTTCTGCGCATTTTATGCTCCTATATAGGTATCGTAAATTCTCAAATTTTACTGCGTAATTATAGAATAATAAATATCCTGTAATGTTGCTTCAACGCCATCCAGAGCCTTGATTTTCAACTCAGTGTCATCCTGAGCCCTGCAAAGGGCGAAGGATCTAGATGAGAATCTCCGATTCCTTGTGGTTAGTGGTTAAAATTGGGGTATGAAAAAAGCAGCCTTTTACGGGGCTGCCCTTGAAACTTGCTATCTGGATTCTGGCGTTACGCCTTACAGACCTTGGTTTCTCTGGACAGCCCCACAATAGCTCGGGCTGTTGCCGGGCTTGCTGCGATTGCAGTTGCTGCGATGTTCTGTCCAAAGAGTTCGTTCATGTGTTGAAATATAGTTCTAGATGCGGTGTTTGTCAAGAGGGGGAGGTCTCCCCCTGATTGCAGCCTTGCCTCGTTGAGTCACATCCCTGCGTGCCATTCTTGTCATCCCCGTGCATCCTTCGTTGTCATCCCCGCGAAGGCGGGGATCTCCCTTCATCTACACACTCGGCAAGTCTTCCATCACCCCCACGCCTAGGGGCGCAGCCCCTAGAACCCCTAAACGGAAAGAAGGTTTAATTGGATTAATGCGATTTGCCTTCTGGTATACTTCATTTTGTCGATTTATTACACATACATTTCCATATCGCCAATAATTTATGTTTTTCCCTTTAACCATTCCGTTTTCATCTTATTCACAAGTTATTTTACTTGAAGTTATTGTACAATTTCCGATTGCTTCAAACTCGACTATTTTATTAGGCCCTAATTCAATTGAACAATAATAACGGCAATTTTCAGTCGAATATTCCGTTCCATTGATAGTTATTGATGCTTTAGAGGAAACTTCTATTGAATGATGACTGCTATATCCAGAGTAGACGAATGCAACGGTCTTTTTTTCGTTTTCCAAGGTCAAAGAATACGTACTTGACGTGATAATCTCATCAACATTAACAATCTCCTCCAACGAAGGATAACGGGAGCCTACAGTTCCTTTAACACAGAAAGCACCACGCAAGCTGTTTATAGAAATACCTTTCGATTGATTGTTATATGTGTATGCTGAATCGACATAATAAGTATAGACGGAATCAATACTTTCAATTGTTCTTTCAATCCTTGATGAGGTCCAGAAATCAATAGAGGATGGATTATAAAATCGAAATGCTTTAGATAGAGATGATAAAAGTTCCGTCTTCGTAGGTAAACGCCAGCCATTGGGGCACACTTTCATGGCGGTTTCCCAAGTGTAAAGGATTCCTTCTTCGCCGGGTTCATAATCTCCGTAACCATAGTTCATCAATTCTGTTATTACAGTCATTGAATCGATAGTTATGGTTTTGTAAGTTTTGTTATTTCGCGAATCCACAAACGATCCTTCACAGTCTGCTGAAGGTGGTTGATAATAAAAAATAGGAGGTGTCAAAGATGTTGTTTTTCAGCCCTGATGAGATTACTTCGTAAAGAGTTTCTTTGAGTGGGGGTAAATCTTTCTGTATGGCATCAAAAATAATGTAGGAGTCCAGGTTCTGGTAATCGTGCACTATTCTGTTGCGCATTCCCTTTATGGCTCTCAAATCCAACTTGGTTAATTTGGACTTGGTTTCGCACATTCTTCAGGCAACATAGACCGCTTCTTCCAATGCGTGGCGGACAATGATTGGGCTTGCGTGCTTTTGAATGACCAGGTCGACCTTCTTGCCGGTTCTCATTTCAAGCTCTTCTCTCAGGCCAATCAAGTCATGGTAGTCTTCGAAATCGGAAATAATCAAGTCGATGTCGTTTGGCTCGTCGCTTCTTGTTGATGAAACGAAAATGCCAACATTCTTCAACCGGTGCTTTGCCAAAAGCCCGTGCTGTTGATTTTATTCGCCATTGCCATGCCCCTTAATATATAATTTTTCAACATATATCGCAATACGGGTAATCGGGGAAAAGCCTAAAAAGACTAATTTTTTTTCGATAACACAACAGCCTACCCAGGCCCCTTCGGCATGCTTTGGGACCTGGCCGGGGAACACCCTAGAACACAATCTTTGCGATGCTACCTGCCAGGCCTGGGAGGGTGTAGCGGTAGTTCTTGCCGTTTACCCACATAGAGAGGGCTGTGTCAATCCATTCCCTTTCGCAGGTGATTTTCCGTATGACGATGTCGGTGCCGGTATCGCCGTCTTCGAAGGAGTAGTACCCGCGAAACCTGATGGGCCTGTCTTCTCCGTGCAGGAGCACGGCCACGTCGGCGGTGCCCATGTCCGAGTCGATGGAAATGGACTGCACGTCACCGAATCGTTTCACCATCTCGTGATTCCGCACGAATTTTTCGACGGCCTTGTCGCGTATGTTTCCGAGAAGGGACATGTTCCCCCTAACGAGGCAATGTCAAAATTTCCACACCGTTCTTGGTGCGGACGATGGTGTGTTCCCACTGGGCACTAAGGCTTCCGTCACGGGTCACGGCGGTCCAGCCGTCGTTCAGGGTCTTGGTGCCGGGCTTGCCCACGTTGATCATGGGTTCTACCGTGAACACGTTGCCCACCTCGATGAAGGGAGTGCGCTCGGAGTTGCGGAAATGGAGCACCGTGGGTTCTTCGTGGAAGCCTCGGCCGATGCCGTGGCCGCAGTAGTCTTCTACCACGCTGAAACCGTGTTCGTCGGCGATGTCCTGGATGGCGCAGCCGATGTCGCAGAAACGGGCCCTGGGTTCGCCGGCGGCGCGGATGCCTTCTTCCATGCAGAACTTGGCGGTATCTACCAGTTCCTGGGCGAGGCTGGAAACCTTACCTACGCAGAACATGGCGGAGGTGTCGCCGTGGTAGCCCGCAAGGATGGTGGTGATGTCGATGTTCACGATATCGCCGTCTTTAAGGACGGTATCGGCACGTGGGATGCCGTGGCACACCACTTCGTTGATGCTGATGCAGGCGTAGCGGGGGTAGCCGTGGTAGCCCATGCAGGCGGAGCGGCCCTTGTGCTTGTTGGTGTAGTCACCGATGAACTCGTCGATTTCCAGGGTGGAAACGCCGGGCTTGCACATTTCGCCGGCGAGAATCAGCGTCTCGGCGGCAAGAGCTCCCGCATCGCGGATAAGCTCGATTTCTTTTGCAGATTTTACTTTAATTTTAGCCATTGTTTGGTATTGAGCTCGCGCTTCGCGCTTTGAGGTATGAGGTCGTTCGCGCCGCTCACTTTGAGGTTCTTAAAAATTTAAACATTCATCCTGAAAAACTCATCACTCACAACTCATCACTCATAACACACCACTCACCACTCACAACTACTTTCTCCACGCATACTTGTCCAGCAAGAATGCCAGCAGCATCTGGTCTTCGGGGATGCTGGCCAGTTCACGCACCAGCGGCAAGAACCTGCTGATGCGTTCGGTAGCCTTCTGCCCGCCGAAATGCTGCCGTTCCTGTTCCAGGCGCACCCGCAGGCGGTTGCTGACACGCTTGGCAATTTCTTCGTCGGTGGGCGTTTCCATCTTGATGAAGTTGATGCCGAAGTCGGCGGCGGTCTGCTTGATTTCGATTTCTTCGACAGGCGTGATGAGGGAGATGCAGAGCCCGCTCTTGCCCGCACGGGCGGTACGGCCGCTACGGTGCACATACACTTCGTGGTCGGCGGGATGGTCATAGACAATCACGTGGGTCACGTGGTCCACGTCGATTCCGCGGGCGGCCACGTCGGTACAAATCAAAATCTTGATTTTCTTGTCGCGGAAGGCGTTCAGGGTCTTTTCTCGCATGGACTGGGCCACGTCGCCGCTCAAGGCACCCACCTGGAAGCCGTAGCCCGAAAGCACCTGCTCCAAATAGCTCACGTCGCTCTTCTTGTTGCAGAAAATCATGCAGCTGTCGGGGTTGTAGTATTCCAGCACCTTGATGGTCATGGAATCCTTTTCCATCACGTCGCAGGGGTACCAGCGGTGTTCCAGGTTGTTGGCAATCACCTTGTCGTAGCTGAGGGAAAGGAATTCGGCACTGGGGCGCTGGAATTCCCGGGCGAGGCTCTTCACCGTCTGGGGGATGGTGGCGCTGAACATGGTGCAAGAAATGGCCTTGGGCAGGTAGCGGCGAATCTTCTGCATGTCGGGGTAGAATCCCATGGAAAGCATTTCGTCGGCTTCGTCCAGCACCAGGTCGCGGATGTCCAAGAAGTCCACGTTGCCGCGCTGCACATGGTCCATCAGGCGGCCAGGGGTCGCGACGATGATGTGCACGCCTTCGCGGAGTGCCTTCAGCTGGGGCTCGTAGGCCACACCGCCAAAGATGGCCACGGACCTGATGCCCGTGCCCTTGGAAAGCTTCTCGATTTCGTCTTGCACCTGGATGCAAAGTTCGCGGGTCGGCACAAGAATCAAAGCCTGCGGATACGGATGGTCCCGCACGATGACCTGCAGAAGGGGCAGCACGTAGGCCCCGGTCTTGCCCGAGCCGGTCTTGGACTGCACCAGCATGTCACGGGCGGCCAGCATGTAGGGGATAGTCTTGCGCTGTACGGGCATCAGCTCCGTCCAGCCGTGTTCTCTCAAGATGTTCTTCTGTTCGTCGGGCAGCTGGTCGAATGTATAGTCGGGCAGCTTGTTCTTCGGTTCGATAATCTTGACCGGCGTCAAGAACGGATTGATTTTTTCCTCTTTCTTCTCTTCGATAATTTCTTCGCTCATAGTGGGCACAAATGTAGAAAAATTGGGGGAATACATCGGTTTGAACTTCTGTTGTTAAAATGTTTTATAGCTTTTATCGAGTTTTGGTTTGTCTGTTTGGCCATGGGAAACGGATGATAATGCAGAAATAAATAATTTTTTTATAATTGGGCGTATGGAAGAGAAAAAGACATACCGCGAAGTAATGCCCGGGGAACTGCCCTGCGAAAAGCCGGATTGTGACGGCGTGATGGTGGTGGACCCGGACAACAGCTACAAACTCACCTGCGACAAATGCGGACACATAAAGGAGTGAGTTCTGAGTGATGAGCAGTGAGTTTTAATAATCGCGCCGAAGGCGCCAAACTAAAAACTCACAGGGAGCCGTAGACGACCGACCTCATACCTCACACCTCATAGCTAGAATGTCTTACCAGAGCTTGAAAATCACATACCCCGACCTCCCCGTCGTTGAACATCGGGAAGAGTTTTTCGAACTGCTCGAAAAACACCAGGTGGTGATTGTCAAGGCGGACACCGGTTCCGGAAAATCCACGCAGTTGCCGAAGTTTCTATTAGAATGGTATTCCTCAAAGGGCGAAGCCCGTACTCATACCTCAGAGCGCGAAGCGCGACCTCACAACCTCTTTAAAATCGGTGTGACGGAGCCCCGCCGGCTGGCGGCAATTTCCATTGCGGACCGCCTGCGCGAGGAACTCAAGGACGAAACGCTCGTCTCCACGAAAATCCGATTCTGGGAACAGGGTCAGAGCGACGCTCCCATCAAGGTGATGACGGACGGCATCTTGTTGCAGGATTTCCGCCGCGACAGACTCTTTAGGCAGTATTCGGCCATCGTGATAGACGAAGCCCATGAACGCTCGTTGAACATCGACATCCTGCTCGGCATTTTCAAGACGGTTCTGCATGAACGCCCGGAATTTAAACTGATTGTGGCTTCTGCGACGCTGGATGCAAAGCTTTTTGAAGAATTTTACGACAACAGCTGCGTGATGGAAGCCGAGGGAAGAACGTTCCCGGTGGATGTGGAGTACTATTTCGGTGGAGGGAATGGAGCTCCCCGCCTTCGTGGGGATGACAATACGGGGCGCGACACTAGCGGCAAGGGCGATTCGGGCTTGCTCGACGAGGCGCGCGATGCGATTCTTGACTTGGAAACGCGCCACCGCGACCACCTGCTCTGTTTTTTACCGACGGAACGTGACATCCAGGATTTGGCGGGGGAACTTGCCCACGAACTGGACTCCGCGACGTTCGATATCCTCCCGCTTTATGGGCGCATGAGCCCCGATGAACAGCGACGCATTTTCAAGCATACGGAAAAGACCCGCGTGGTGCTCGCGACGAACATCGCCGAGACTTCGCTCACGATTCCTGGTATCGCCTACGTGGTGGATACGGGTACGGCCCGCATTTCGCGGTACAACGCGCAGTCGCGCATCCAGGGCTTGCCCGTCGAGGACATCTCGAAGGCCAGTGCCCGGCAGCGCACAGGGCGTGCGGGGCGCGTGAAGCCTGGCGTGTGTATCCGCCTCTATTCTCCCGAGGATTTCGAGAAACGGGACGAGTTTACGGAGCCGGAAATCCGGCGGAGTAATCTCGCGAACGTTGTCCTGCAGTTGCGTAGTCTCGGGCTGGAGCTGGAAAATTTTCCGTTCCTGCAACCGCCACCGAATTCGGCTTTCCGAGGGGCGTACAAGACCTTGTTTGAACTGGGAGCGCTTACCGCCGACAACGCCAGCGGGCAAGTGACCAAGCTCGGCCGCGAGATGACGCGCCTTCCGATGGACGTGGCACTCTCGGCGGTGCTCCTGCGGGCGCGGGATGCTGGTGTCTTGCAGCCCGCACTGATTGTCTGTTCGGCGCTCTCCATCCAGGACCCGCGTGTGGTGCCCAGCGAGGAACCGGAACGTACACGCATCCGCCAGCTGCATCGCAGGTTTGCTGGCCACAAGAGCGATTTCCTCACGTTTATCTGCATGTGGAATGCCTTTTGCGCCGAATGGGATGGCAAGACCTGGAATAAACTGCGCAAGTTCTGCGACAAGAATAGCCTGCATTTTTTGCGGTGCCGCGAATGGATTGATTTGTACGAACAGTTCGGGCGCATTCTCGACGTGAAATTTGAGAATCGCGTGTGCCCGCTGGACAGTTTCCACCGCGACAACCTGCACCTTGCGCTCCTTTCGGGATTCCTGGGCGGTATCGCTCTCCGCGATATTGAGAACGGTTGCTACCGCCTGGTGAGCGGCCGCGAGACCCACGTGTTCCCGGGCAGTGACCTTTACGGCAAGAGCGTGGAATGGCTCTTTAGTGCCGAAGTGCGGGAGACCAGCCGCATCTTCCTCAACAAGGCTGCTGAAATCAAGCCCGAATGGATTATGCAGGTGGCGGAACCTTTCTGCACGCGCCGCTGGTATGCGCCCACGTGGAACCAGGAACGGGGTTTCGTGGAAGCGGTGGAAGAAGTGTGTTTTCGTGGGCTCGTGATTAGCCGTGGCCACCGCGTGGATTACGCTCGCGTGAATCCCGACGAATGTGCCGAGATTTTCTGGCGCGAGGCCATAGTGCTCGGCCAGATGGCGCGCCCGTTCCCGTTCATGACGCACAACGAGCGTGTGGTCGAGGGTTTGCATGCGCTGGAAGCCCGCAAGCGCCAATTCGGGCTTGCCCCGAGCGAAGATGCCTTGGTGGATTACTACACGCGCATCGCCCATCAGGTCAATTCCATCAAGACGCTCAAGGACTACATCCGCGAACACACGGATCAGTTCCTGAAATTTGACGCGAAATACTGGCTGGAGCAGAACGAGTTCGGAGGTCAGAATTCGGAATTCGGAATTGAATTGAAAAAAATCGGTGTGAAAATACCACTAACGAAAACTCCGAAATCTGAAATCAGAATTCCGAATTCTCTCGGAGGCACTCTCGAACGTTTCCGCATTGAGGGTCTAGACGGTTCCAGCCGCATGGTCTCGGGCGAACTGGTGTTCGATGCGACTCGTGACTGTGACGGCATTACGCTGGACTTGCCTTGCGACATGCTCCCGCAGGTGACGCCCGCGACACTCGCGCTTTCGATTCATCAGTGGCGGGAATGGATGGCCCAGTCCGTCATCCGCGAAATGCCGAAAAATGCCAAGAAACAGCAGGAAAATCGCCGCACCTTTATTGACGACGCCTTCTGCGACAAATTGAAGGCGAACCCGTACAAGGCTCCACTTTTGCTCCTGTACGAAGTCTTCGCCGACATGAAACAGCGGGATTGCGATGTTCCGACGGTTACGCCCGAAAAGGAGAATCACCTGCGCCTGCATGTAAGGGTGGCTCAACATTCCTTCGATATCAATCCCGAGTGGGGGAGTTTCCGGCTTTTTGCGGCGGTGCGGCCTGTGATAGAGTCCAACGGAACCGATTTTCCCTTGGATGGAATGCGTTTTGGGTGGCGACTCGGCGAAACGGCCCTGATGTCTCCCGCAGAATCCGCCTTCTGGCAGTCCTTCCGCAAGCGGGTGGATAAATTTTCTTCTAAAAACGAAAAAATTACATTGCTTGTTTCGCGATTGGAGATGGGTTCATCTTTCGAACCTCGAGCCTCGAACCTCGAACCTCTTTCGAATTGGCTCGTCAAATCCCTCGCCGCCGACCATCTGGACCCAGCCCGTTGCGTCCTTTTTACTGGTCTTGAATACTCCCGCGGCAAGAAACTTCACGATTTCAGGAATCTGGCCGCCAACACCCGGAGCGAAGACGAAGAAACCCGCATGGCATTGGCCCGCGCCACCTACGAATCCGCCCTGCTAGGGGCAGAAACTTTCGTGAAACTCTGGGACATTTTGCGGGAATTCTCGGTAGCTATGCGTCAAGGGGGCGACCATGCCCGCGATGCGCTGGCCGCATTAAAGGCAAAACACAAGTCAATCGGAAAAATTCTGGCCCTCTATTCCCCAAATTCTGCAGAAAGAACCCTTTTCGAAAGGATTTCCGCCCTTTCAGAGGCGCTTGTCGACGAGTTTAAATTTGAGGACGATAACCGCCTTGCCTTTGGGGCGTTCAATGAGTCGCTCAACCTCTCTGTCCGGGAACTTCGCGAAATGTTCCGACCTTTCCTCAAGGCCCGCTATATCAAGGATCACGAGCTCAAGAACGCCCGTGAAATCCTTTCCAAGATGGAGCGAATGCAACCGGACGACGCCGAATATTCCGCGCTATACCTGCAGGCACGAGCCATGCTGGAAGATTTCGAAATTTTACGATTCAAGCGGAAGGGCGACGATTCCGAAGAGGTTATCGAAGATGACGCCCTCGCCAAGCTGAAAAAGAGTTTCGGACGACTGAAATAGGGACACTTCTGAAGAACTGTGTCATGCTAGGTTTGTAAAATGTGGAAGATTTGTCTAATCTTGGCCTAAAAATAAAGAGTCCTCTGAAGGTAATCTGATGTTTAAATTTGATCAGAATGGAGTAAAATTAAGAAATAGGCCTATGTTAAGTAAAGATGGAACCCATTACGAAAAGCAAGGGGATTGCTTGCATCGTTTATCTGAGTCAGACTGTGCAGATTCTAGGCAATGGGAGATCGATCAATGAAGAATGTAATTATCAGCTTTTTTATTTTTCTTGTCGCTGCAAACAATGCCTTTGCTACAGAAAACAATGCCGTTTTCGACGCAAAGGGGCGAAAAGTTTCTAATTCAACACTTTCTCTTGATTTTAATAAACAGGGTGTCTTTGACTGGAATGTTTATTTTGTTATAAAAAAAAGACCGTCGAATCATGAAACCAGAAATTTTTCTGTTGTTCAGGAATCGCTTTTGCAGAATCGAACAAGATGGTTTGAAGTAAATAAAAACGAATATGTAAAAATATGTCCATTGAATTTTACTGAAAAAGGAACTTGGCTTTTATCGTTTCAAGCGGAGTTAGACTCTTTAAATTGCCTTTGCTTGTTTACAGATGACTTCACTAGAAGTGTTGCTGCTCTTTATATTCCAGATACGTCAAAGAAATATTTGATTGACACAAACTGGATCCTTATAAATCAAAAAATTGTCAACCTTTCCAAAGGTTCCCATCGTGTGTTCTATGGGAAAAAGATACCTAGTAGGGAAAAGAGAAATCCTGAATCGGGGTTCAGAAATGTTTCGTTGTCGCAAGATTTAATTGTAGATGCGACAGAATTTAGTATAGGGGAGGCAGAGTGGTTGAATCGAAGAGAATATGATGGCGTAAAATCAATTGGACGCAAGAACTGGCCTTTCGAAACAACAAACATATATCACTATGCAAATGTACGTAGTATCTGGGACGGACTTGATTCGGTTTACAGAATTTTGCCTATTGAACAGTGGCGCAAGACATCTTTGCCATTCATTGAAAAAAGATTGAATGATGTTGTTGTAATCGATACGTCCGCTAATGGTTATAGAATCCCCTTTTATGAAGAATGGGGTGCCCTACAGCAAGCAGGCTCCCAAGATGACTTCTTCTGGGGAAATGATAATCTTTTAAGCGGAGTAGTTACTAAATACGAACAGATATTTGGCGATAGTTCTCGTTCATTTTGTAACGCATCAGGTGAAAAAGATCCTAATCCATTCGGGCTATACGATGTATATGGAAATGCCTTGGAATATGTCTTGATAAAGAATGATGCTAGTGAAAATTATAGTCATGCATTGGAATGTCGTGTAAGTCAAGAATACGACCAAAGTCCCGCTTGTCAGTTGTTTTTTAAAATGGTGAAAGTTGAAGAAAGTAAAAAGAAAAAAATCTGTGAGGGGACTTTTAATGAAGATGGAACATTAATAGAACATTGTTCGCCTTACAAACAAAAAAAATATGCCAAAGGATTTCGTTTAGTACGGAAACTGAAATAGAAGTCAATATCCTAAATTTGAGGGCTGCAAAATTTTTTTGATAACCAAATTCCGCCTGGAAATTTGAAATATTTGTGAAGATGAAAAAGATTTTCTTCTAACGTGTAAATTGTAGAAGATTGAAAAACTGCTAGGGTAACATATATAAAAAGGGCAGTTTTTTTGATTTACAAAAAGACGGGTGACTGTTCGTCACTCGTCTTTTGTATCCGGTAGGGTGGTGCAGGTCTGGATTGCTTCGCTACGCTGGCAATGACACGCCAAAACAAAAAGAGCGACAAGATTTCTCTTATCGCTCTTTACCTCAAAGGCCC
>JAEDLI010000075.1 GCA_016295375.1 Fibrobacter sp.
CCGTGGGCCTGCTCTTGAATTCCGGGTGGAACTGGCAAGCTTCAAAGTAGGGGTGATTCTTGATTTCCACCATTTCGACGAGCTTGCCATCGGGCGATGTACCGGCAATCTTGAGGCCCGCTTTTTCCAAGGCAACGCGGAATTCGCTGTTGTAGTTGAATTCGTAGCGGTGACGATGGCGTTCGCTAATCTTTTCGCTCTTGTAGAGCTTTGCCGCGTTGGAATCCTTCATGAGCTTGCACGGGTAAGCGCCGAGGCGCATGGTGCCGCCCTTTTCGGTGACGTTCTTCTGTTCGTCCATCAGGTCGATAACCGGGTGGGCCGTCTTTTCGTCGAATTCCGTGGAGTTGGCGTCCCTCCAGCCGAGTACATTGCGAGCAAATTCAATCACGCAGCACTGCATACCGAGACAAATTCCCAGCAGCGGAATCTTGTGCTCGCGGGCATACTTGATGGCAACACACTTGCCGTTTACGCCGCGGCTACCGAAACCACCCGGAATCAGGATGCCGTCGGCGTTCTTGATGAGGTTCGGATTTTTTTCCAGCTCTTCGGCCTCGATGCATTCCACCTTCACCTTGGCGTTGTGTTCCATGCCGGCATGCTGCAAGGCTTCGTGCACGGACTTGTAGGCGTCGCGGATGGCGATGTACTTGCCCACCAGCGCGATGGTGCATTCGTACTTGGGTTGGGTGGCCTTCTTGACGAGCTTGTCCCATTCGGAGTGGATAATCGGGTGCACGCTTAGATGGAGCTTTTCAAGCACACGAAGGTCGAGTTCCTGCTTGGAAAGTTCGCGGGGTACGGCATAGACGGAATCCGTCACGTCCTTTTCTTCAATCACGCATTCGGGCTTCACGTTGCAGAAGAGCGCGAGCTTGTCCAGATGATCCTGCGGAATTGTCATTTCGGTGCGGCACACCAGAATGTCCGGGAAAATACCGATGTTGCGGAGTTCGGCAACCGAGTGCTGCGAGGGCTTTGTCTTGAGTTCGCCTGCGGCCTTCAGGTAAGGCACCAGAACCAGGTGGACAAAGCAGGTGTTTTCCACGCCGACTTCGAAGCGGAACTGTCTTGCGGCTTCGAGGAAGGGGAGCGATTCGATGTCGCCAGCCACACCGCCGATTTCGCAGAGCACGATGTCGGCGCCGCTTTCGGCTGCAGAGCGGAAGGCATCCTTGATTTCGTTGGTGATGTGCGGAATCACCTGCACCGTACCGCCGAGGTACTTGCCCGCGCGTTCCTTCGCGAGTACAGAAGAATAGATGCGGCCCGAGGTATAGCTCGATGCCTTGGAGCACTGCACGCCGGCAAAACGTTCGTAGTGGCCGAGGTCAAGGTCGGTTTCGTAGCCGTCGTCGGTCACGAAGACTTCGCCGTGCTGGTAAGGGCTCATGGTGCCCGGATCCACGTTCAAATACGGGTCCAGCTTCTGCATAAACACCTTGTAGCCGCGGCTCTTGAGCAGCAGCGCCAGCGAGGCCGAGGTGATTCCCTTACCCAGCGAGCTGACCACGCCGCCGGTAATAAAGATGTACTTGGTCTGTTTTTTTGCGGTTGCTTTAGCCATTTTTCACCTCCCCGGCGCATTCCTTGCCCGCGACATTTGTGCTTGCGCATTCCTTGCCCGCATCGTTCTTTCCAGATTTAAAGTTAAGAATCATTTGTCTGAATTCGCCGAACAGGTAGTAGGAATCGTTCGGGCCCGGAGCGGATTCCGGGTGGTACTGCACGCTGAACGCGGGGAGTTCCTTGTGACGGATGCCCTCGACGGTGTTGTCGTTCAGGTTGATGTGCGTGACTTCCACGTTTGCGGGGAGGCTGGATTCCTCGATGGCGTAGTTGTGGTTCTGGCTCGTGATTTCCACGGTGCCGGTCTTCAAGTTCTTTACCGGATGGTTGCAGCCGTGATGGCCGAACTTGAGTTTGGAAACCTTCGCGCCGAGAGCGAGACCGAGCAACTGGTTACCGAGGCAGATGCCCATCAGCGGAACCTTGCCCAGCAGCTGCTTCACGACGGCAGCCACTTGCGGGAGGCTGTTCGGGTCGGCTGGTCCGTTGGAGAGGAAAACTCCGTCCGGATTCTTCGTCATAATTTGTTCGTAGGTGGCGTTGATCGGGAGTACTGTCACCTTCATGTTCTGTTCGGCGAGGTTCCTCAGAATGTTCGTCTTGATACCGAAATCGACAGCGACAACGTTCAGGTCGCCTTCGGTGCTGAATTCGTAACCCTTCGGGTCGCTGACCTTGCTGGCATAATCCTGGCCGTCGAGGCCTTCCCATTCCTGGGCGCGTTTAATTGCATCGGCTTCGCTCATCTCGGAGCCTTCCACATGCAGGTATGCCTTCTGTGCGCCGTGTTCACGCAGATGGAGCGTGAGTGCACGCGTATCCACGCCCGCGATGCCCGGCTTCTTGTGGGCGAGCATGTAGTCGTGCAGGCTCTCTTCGCCGATTTCCTTGCTCACGTCGTCCAGCGAGTTCACGACGATGCCGTTCAGGAACATGTCGCGGGATTCGGACTTTTCGAGATTTGCGGCGTATGCGCCGACTTCTGCCGTGGTGAACACCACGAACTGGCCCGCATAGGAGGGGTCCGTCAAAATCTGCTTGTAGCCCGCCATGCCGGTGTTGAACACCGCTTCGCCGACGGTATCGGCAGCACTACCAAAGGCATACCCGTGGAACACGGCGCCATCCGCCAGTGCCAAGAACGCTTTCTTCTCGCGTTTCGCTTTCCAGTTGAACTTGTCAGTCATATATTGCTCGCTGTGTAATGAAAATGCTTCGTTGAATTGTCTCCCTGGAGCCCTGTAAGGGCGGTAGGGTCAAATGCTATGGATTCTATCGCCTCTGCGAGGCTCCAGAATGGCAAAGACAGTAAAAAATAAAGGCAAAAGCCAAAAGCTTTTGCCAAACGATAAAGACGATTAAAAACGGAAATAAGAAAAATCGGATGTCCGGGGAGAGTCGCCTGGTTCCGTTGCGAGTGGCTTGCAACGGCGGTACTCATGTGTGCCTCTATGGATTCCGATATTTTCATCGGAACCAAAAACTAGCATTCTGCCAAGGCGTTGGTAAGGCATAAAAAATGAAAAATTTTTGCGAATTTCGCCCGAAATGGGCAATTCTTTTACAATTTTTGTGGTTTTACGATTTTGCATTACATAAAATGTAAAACCGTTTTTCGGGCCAAAACCCATTCTTGCGCAACAATGCTACCTCGTGCGCCGTTTACCCCTCAAACCATAAAATGGCACGATTTTTGCACGCCAAAACCGTCCGTTTCCCTGCTTGCATCCGAACGGGTGGGCTGTGACCTTCGAGGTAGGGGAAACATAAATTTCAGAGAGGCGTTATGCTCGACGAATTACACGAAGAATGCGGCATCATCGGCATCTACAATGGCGATACCGTCGTGAGGAATATAACCATGGGGCTTTACGCCCTGCAGCACCGCGGTCAGGAAAGTGCCGGATTCGCAGTCACCGACGGAGACAAGGTTCGCGTCCGCAAGTCCATGGGGCTTGTATCCACCCTCCTCCGGGAACACAACATCGACGAATTTGACGGCTTTGCTGGCATTGGCCACGTGCGTTACAGCACTACCGGGGCGTCTACCCTTGCCAACGCCCAGCCGATTCTGGTGAGCTGCAAGTGGGGGCAGCTCGCGGTGGCCCACAACGGAAACATCACCAACGCCACCGAACTCCGCGCTGAAATGGAAAGTGAAGGGCACATTTTTCAGACCACCTCCGATTCCGAAATTCTCTTGCACGAAATCGCCCGCACCGAGGCGGACTCCCTGGGAGACGCCATCAAGAAGGCCATCACGAAATTTACGGGCAGTTTCTGCCTCGTGTTTATCAGCAAGGACACCATGTTCGTGGCCCGCGACGGCTTCGGGTTCCGCCCGCTTTCGCTTGCCCGCATGGGCAAGGCCTGGTGCGTGGCCAGCGAAACCTGCGCCTTCGACATGCTGGGCGCAAACTACGTGCGCGACATCCAGCCCGGCGAGTTCCTGACCATCACCCAGAACGGACTGCACTCCGAGCGCTTTACCCACAAGGACAGGCTGGCCCATTGCATTTTCGAGTATATCTACTTCAGTCGCCCGGATTCCAAGATTTTCGAACAAAGTTGTGACAAGATTCGCCGCAAGATGGGAAAGCAACTGGCGAAGGAATGCCCCGTAGATGCAGATATCGTGATTTCTGTACCCGACAGTGCCACCACAGCTGCGTTAGGTTATTCGCAAGCCAGCGGCATCCGTTTCGAAATCGGCCTGTTGCGCAATCACTATGTGGGCCGCACCTTCATTGACCCCACGCAGAACGTACGCGAGCAGAAAGTCAAGCTCAAGTTCAATCCCATCGAGGGCGTGCTCAAGAACAAGCGCGTGTGCGTGGTGGAAGATTCCATCGTTCGCGGCACAACGCTCAAGATTCTTTCCCGAATGCTTCGTGACGCGGGCGCTCTTGAAGTCCACATCCGCATCGCATCGCCTCCGGTGGCGCACCCTTGCTTCTTTGGCATGGATTTCCCGAGCCAGGGTGAACTGGCCGCAAGTTCCATGACTCCCGACGAAATCGCCAAGATGCTGGGCGTCGAAAGCCTCGGCTACCTGAGCGTTGAAGGCATGAAGGAATGTACCGGCGAGGGCGAGCATTACTGCGCCGCCTGTTTCGACAACGACTATCCCGACTACATCGGTTCCGACACGAAAAAGACCCGCTGCGGGTAAGTCTGTTCGGGATGATGATTTTTTGTCGGGGTAGGGGGAAGTCTCCCCCTGGCTGCAGCCCCGGCTTCGTTATTCCCGATTTCATCCTCTGTCATCCTCGATTGTATTCATTGTCATCCCCGTGCCCACTCTCGTCATCCCCGCCCATTCGGCAGGCTCAGGGCAGGCTCCGGCGGGGATCCCCTATCAACTACGCACTCTGCTGGGGCTTCCGCCACCCCCTCTCCTAGGGTCTCTGCCCCTAAAACCCCGTCGTTGGGATATGCTTTTGAGACTTCTTGCTTTATGAGTGGTTTTACAAAATGTGTAAATAAATACTGATAACTTTACAATTTGTGTAAAATACAAAAGTGGTAAAATTCGCTGTAATTGTCTTAAAATCGCAAAATTTAGAGAATTTTAACAATTTTTGTAAAATTGGCATATTTTTTGCAAATTGACGGGCATGAGTATAAAATTTTCAAAATGGACCGGTCTGGGCAACGATTTCGTGCTGCTGGAACCGGGAGAATCGCTGGACTTTGGCGATGGATTTGAACAGCGAATCATAAAGCTTTGCGACCGCCGTTTCGGTATCGGCGCCGACGGGGTTGTCCTTGTGACTCCGCTGGAAGGTGACGGCTGCACCAATGGTGTTGACTTCGAGATGCGCATCTTTAACGCCGACGGTTCCGAGGCCGCCATGTGCGGGAACGCCACGCGGTGCGTGGCAAAGTTCATTGTCGGCCGCGGACTCGCCAAGGATGCCGGCACCAAGGTCTTTGTTCTGCATACCAAGAGCGGTCTTGTGAAGCCCTCGCTTCTAGAAGACGGTCGGGTCTGTGTGGATATGGGCCTCCCCAGGGATTTCCTCGGGAGTATCAAGCTTTCCGCCGACAGTTTCGACTTTACCGCCGAGACGGTCTCCATGGGAAATCCCCATGCGGTCATTTTCGTCGATGACATCGAGAAGATCCAGCTGGAAAAGTGGGGGAGTGTCCTGGAGGTGGACAGGCAGTTCCCGGACCGCTGTAACATCGAGTTTGCGCAGGTATTGCCTGCAGAGCAGGGGGCGCCCACCCAAATCCGCATGCGGGTTTGGGAACGAGGCTGTGGCGTTACCATGGCCTGTGGAACCGGTAGTTGCGCCACCCTCGTTGCGGCCCAGCGCACGGGCCGCGTGGGCGCCGAAGCCGACATCATTCTGGACGGCGGAACGCTCCACATCAAGCATCTAGAAGGCGGCCCAGTCCTCATGACCGGCCCTGCTACTGAAGTATTTAGAGGGACAATTTAATGAACTCATCAATCATCAATCCAAATTACGACTTGCTTCCGGGCAGCTACCTCTTTTCCACCATCGCCAAAAAGATTGCCGAATACCAGGGCCAAAAGCCCGATGCCGACATCATCCGCCTGGGTATCGGCGACGTGACCACGCCGCTTGTCCCTGAAGTTATCAAGGCCATGCACAAGGCTGTTGACGAGATGGCGGAGAAGGGAACTTTTCGCGGGTACGGGCCCGAGCAGGGCTACGACTTTTTGCGGCAGGCCATTGTGGCGGGGGAGTACACCTCCCGCGGGATCGAGATGGATCCGGAGGATATCTTTGTCAGCGACGGTTCCAAGTGCGATGTGGCGAACATTCAGGAACTTTTTACAGAAAATGTAAAGATTGCCATTCCGGACCCCGTCTATCCGGTGTATCTGGACTCCAACGTGATGGCCGGGCGCGCGGGCGTGTTGCAAAATGACGGACATTTTTCTAAGGTCACCTACCTGGCGTCCACCGCCGAGAACAACTTCCAGCCGGACCTGCCCAAGAATCCGGTGCAGATGATTTACCTCTGCAGCCCGAACAACCCCACGGGCACGGTGCTCAGTCGCGAGACGCTCCAGAAGTTCGTGGATTACGCCAACGAGAAAGGGGCGATAATACTCTTTGACGGGGCGTATAACTGCTACATCCAGGACGAGTCGCTGCCCCATTCCATTTTCGAGATTCCGGGGGCCCGCACCTGCGCCATCGAGTTCCGCAGTTTCAGTAAGACGGCGGGCTTTACCGGCGTGCGCTGCGCCTACACGGTGATCCCTCACGAACTTTCGAAACTCCATTCCATGTGGAACCGCCGCCAGTGCACCAAGTTCAACGGCGTGAGCTACGTGACCCAGCGTGCCGCCGAGGCCATCTACGGCCCGGTCGGCTGGCGGGAGACCAAAGAAGTCATTGCGGGTTACATGCGCACGGCTGGGGTTATCCGCAAGGAACTGACCGAGGCTGGCTATACCGTGTTCGGCGGCGAGCATGCTCCCTACATCTGGTGGAAAATTGAAGGCGGTGAAAAGTCCTTCGACTTCTTCGACCGCCTGCTTGCCACCTGCGAAGTGGTGGGTACACCCGGTAGCGGATTTGGCCCCTGCGGCGAAGGGTATTTCCGCCTGACCGCCTTCGGTGACTACGAACGCACCTGCGAGGCCCTGAAGAGAATTAGAGAGAAACTATAAGGAGAGATTAGAGACTAGGATCTAGAGACTAGAGATTAAATCCTAATTCCTAACCCTAGCCCCTAAATCCTAGCCCCTAAATCCTAATTCCTAACCCTAGCCCCTAAATCCTAGCCCCTAAATCCTAACCCCTAGATCCTAATTGCTATCTTATGTCCATGCCACTTCCCATCGGTTCCGAAATTTCGGTTATTCAAAAAATCAGCGTCGCCATCATCCACGAGCGCAACGTGGAAAAGCTGCTGGAAAACGTGCTCGGTATTCTTGAATCCGAACTGGGCATGTTGCGGGGCACTTTCGCGCTCCTCTTTGGCGATACCCTCAAGATCGAGGCGTCCCGGGGGCTCGATGAATCCGAAAAACAGCGTGGATTGTACCGGATGGGCGAGGGCATTACGGGCCATGTAGCGGAGCGGGGCATCAGTCACGTGATTCCCGACCTGCGCAAGGATTCCCGCTTCTTGAACCGCACGGGGAGCCGTCATTACGAAAACCAGGTGGCCTTCATCTGCGTGCCTCTGATTCACGACGGACAGGTCATCGGCACCCTTTCCATTGACCGCCCTGTGGATGGTGCTACGGACTTGGACCGCGACGTGGCCCTGCTGGAAATCATCGCCAACATCACGGGCGACGCCGCCAACGAATGTATCGAGCTGCACAACGAACACGAAGCCATGCTGGAAGAAAACCGCAAGCTCCGCGACATGCTTTCCAATAATCCGGGCGACCTGGTGGGTAACTGCCGGGAAATGCAGCAGATTTACGAACAGGTACGCCAGGTAGCTCCCAGCGACGCTACGGTCTTGATCCGTGGCGGAAGCGGAACGGGTAAGGAAATGATAGCCCGTGCTATTGTGAATTTGTCTGCAAGAAAGGACAAGCCTTTTATTACCCTGAACTGTGCGGCCCTCCCGGAAAACCTGGTGGAAAGTGAATTGTTCGGTCACGAGAAGGGTGCCTTTACGGGAGCGGTGAACCGCCGTATCGGCCGCGCCGAGGCGGCAAACGGAGGCACGCTCTTTTTGGACGAAATCGGTGACCTTACCATGCAGACCCAGGTGAAACTTTTGCGGTTCTTGCAGGAGCGCACCTTCAGTAGGGTAGGCAGCAACGAGGAACTCCATTCGGACGTTCGTTTTTTGGCGGCCACCAGCCGTAACTTGGAAGAACTCATCGCCCAAGGCAAGTTCCGCGAAGACCTTTTCTACCGCTTGAATATTTTCCCGATTTCCATGCCCGACCTGGCTAAGCGCAAGTCCGACATCATCTTGCTTGCGGAGCATTTCATCGAGAAGATGAACCTGCGCTACGCGAAGAAGGTGGTGCGTCTTTCGACGACGGCCATCAACCTGCTCATGAGCTACCACTGGCCGGGCAACGTCCGCGAACTGGAAAACTGCATGGAACGGGCGGTGCTTACAGCAAGCGACGACTGTATTCACAGTTATAACTTGCCGCCATCGTTGCAGACCAGCCTCAGCACGGGTCAGTCGGGTGCCGCCAGCACGAAAATCGCCCCTCTCGACGTGATGCTGAACAACTACGAACGTGAAATCATCACGGAGGCCATCAAGCGTAACGAGGGAAACATTTCGGCTGCCGGTCGCGACCTGGGCGTGTCCCCCCGCATGATGAACTACCGCATGAACAAGCTGGGCGTCAAGTCTAAGTAGGACTGATTCTTGCTTTGTCATGTAGTGGAGCAAAAACTTCACAATAAGGGCGCTGCTTAGGCGGCGCCCTTCAATCTTGAATTGTGAAAAACCTGCGGGGGCTTGGGCCTACGGATTCCTGAAAAGTGAATAGAATTTATTATATTGCTAAAAAAGTGAGGAACGGCTTATGTTTAAAGTTTTTAGGAATGTTGGAATTGGGGTTTGTGCCCTGTCGGCTTTTGCCCTGGCCCAGAACGTGCTGGACAACGGCGACCTAGCCTACGGCGACGGTGGCTGGTATATCTGGAACAATCCCGATGGCCCTGCCAAGTACGAGGGTAAGCTGGGCGAGAAAGGCCTTGGCGTAGATGGCAGCGA
Source organism: Fibrobacter sp. (assembly GCA_016295375.1). Classification (GTDB taxonomy): domain Bacteria; phylum Fibrobacterota; class Fibrobacteria; order Fibrobacterales; family Fibrobacteraceae; genus Fibrobacter. Next base: position 9,265 of record JAEDLI010000075.1, read on the forward strand.
AGGCGTGAAGGTCACGGTGACCGAGCTTCCGAACCCCAGTTGGGGCCTGCAGTTGCAGCCGCCCAAGTGGCTTGCCGATTCTACCTACTACACCCTCACCTTCAAGGCCAAGGGCAACATGCCCATCAACGCCATTGTGCAGGGCGGCCCTCCGGACTACCGCCAAAAGGAAAGCGCCTCTTTCTTGCTCACCAACGAATGGAAAACCTACTCCATGGTTTTCCTCGCCGACCAGAAAGGCTACGGTCTGAACAACGTCACTTTCCATGTGGGCCTTGCCAAGGGTTGGATGCAGATGGACGACGTGACCATCGAGAAGGTGGAAGGCCTTGATGACATGAGCTGGTACAACGGTTCTGCCGCCCGTATCGACAGCCTCCGCAAAAAAGACTTTACCCTCAAGGCGGCTCCCGGTGCCCAGGTAAAGGTGGAACTCATGCGTCATGCATTCCCCTTCGGTACGGCACTTGCGTTGAATGCCAGCAAGGACAGTATTGAGACCTGGTACCGTAAGACCGCCAACAAGTATTTCTGGTACGGCGTTCCCGAGAACCAGTTCAAGTGGCCGGAATACGAGCCCAAGAAAGGGAAGATCCGCCGCGACGAATTCAAGCAGTACCTGGACTACGTGGACGCCTACAAGTGGGGCTTCCGCGCCCACACGCTTATCTGGGGACATCAGGGTTACGGCTATGACAAGCACTTTGGCAACCAGGGCAGCTGCAAGGAAATTGCGGGCAAGATCAAGGACCGCATCACCCGCGACGTTTCGGAATACAAGGGCCGCATCAAGGAATACGACGTGTGGAACGAGGCTTTCCACGAACCCTACATCTTTAACAAGTGCGGCTGGGACCTGCTGGATAGCGCACATGTGTGGGCCCACCGTGCCGACCCCGATGCTAGACTGTTTATCAACGAATACAACGTGGTGTCCGCCGGCGAAACGGAACGCTTCTACGATTTGGTCAAGGGAATGCTGGACCGGAAAGTCCCTGTGCACGGTATCGGCGTGCAGTGCCACTTTGGCGACCGTCAGCTGAATCCGGCCTTTATCAAGGCCCGCCTGGACAGGCTCGGTTCTCTGGGGCTCCCCATCAAGATTACGGAGCTGGACTTTGGCGACTGGCAGAAAGGCATGTATTTTGGCGAAGAGGAACAGGCCAAGCGCTATGAGATGATTCTGCGCATTGCCTTTAGCCACCCGGCGGTAGAAGGTATTCTGCTGTGGGGCTTCTGGGATGGCCGCCACTGGGTCAAGAACGGCGGTATCGTGGCCATGGACGGTCGCGAAAAGCCTGCCGGCAAGCTGATTTACGACCTGTGGCACAAGGTATGGACCACCAACGGGACCTTTACGGCTGACGCTGATGGCAACGTGAAGTTCCGCGGTTACCCCGGCAAGTACAAGGTGACGGTCAACGGCAAGAGCGAAATGGTGGAACTTAAGTGACACTGTGTGTCATCCTGAGCGGAGTCACGAAGTGACGAAGTCGAAGGATCTAACTATGAAACAGAAACTTCCCGGAATCATTTTCCTGTTGGCCATGCCATGTTCTGTGCTGCTCTTTGTGCAGGTGGAAAAATGGAGCGGCTCCGAAATGGTGGCGCTTCTTTCGGCGGTGCTGTTTTACGTGTTGGTAGCCGTGGTTCTCGGGTTTGTTTTTGGCAGGGGAGGCAAGGATGTCGATAGAAGATAGGTCCACGCTGGTCTTTGCAAGCGGTATCGGCCGCGTCAAGGAAGAAAAGCCCAAGGCCGAGCGCCCCCAGGGTGACGGCGTGGTGCGTATCCAGCTCAAGCGGCTGGGTGGCGGCAAGATGGCAAGCGTCGTGACCGGCATCCCCCTGGACGAAGACGCCCTGAAGGAACTGGCCCGCACCCTCAAGCAGAAATGCGGGGTAGGCGGCTCGGTGAAGGACTTCAACATCGAAATCCAGGGCGACAAGCGCAATATTCTGAAAGCCGAACTGGAAAAGAAGGGCTATACCGTGAAGCTCGCCGGCGGGTAGATTGGCGATTTAGCCCGACGAAAAATCTGTTTTCAACAAATTTTTGGATTGATATAACGCGACATTATCTGTCGCGTTTCTGTGCTATATTCTTAGAAGGTGTAAAGTGGACCATGCAGGAGTTTAATAAGAGGGTAGCATAAGCTACTATATTCATTGCGCAACCCCAAAAAGGTAAAACAATGGCAAAAGTCAACAAGCCGAGTATCGCGACCGACACAAGCTTGCTTGTGGTCGGGCATGAT
>JAEDLI010000155.1 GCA_016295375.1 Fibrobacter sp.
CGCAGATTCACCCCACGTGCATTCCGCGCCACGGCGACCTGCAGTCGAAGCTCACCTTGATGAGTGAATCTCTCCGTAACGACGGCCGTATCTGGGTTCCGCGCAAGGCTGGCGACACCCGCAGCCCGGACCAGATCCCCGAAGAAGACCGTTACTACTACCTCGAAGAAAAGTACCCGAGCTTCGGTAACCTCGTTCCGCGTGACGTGGCATCCCGTAACGCCAAGCAGGTCTGCGACGCAGGCCTCGGCGTGGGTAACACCAAGCAGGCCGTGTACCTCGACTTCGCCGACGCTATCCAGCGCATGGGCGTTGCCGGTGTCTCTGCCAAGTACGGCAACCTCTTCCAGATGTACGAAAAGATTACCGACGAAGACCCGTACAAGGTCCCGATGCGTATCTTCCCGGCCATCCACTACACCATGGGCGGCCTCTGGGTGGACTACGATCTGATGTCCACCATCCCGGGCTGCTTCGTTCTCGGTGAAGCCAACTTCTCCGACCACGGTGCAAACCGCCTCGGCGCTTCTGCTCTTATGCAGGGCCTCTCCGACGGTTACTTCGTCATTCCGTTCACCATCGGCGGCTACTTCGCGGGTACCAAGCTCGAGAAGGTTTCCGAATCCGATGCCGCGTTCGAAGACTGCAAGAAGCAGACCGAAGAACGCATCCACAAGCTCCTCTCCATCAAGGGTCACCGCACGGTCAACGATATCCATCGTGAACTCGGTAACATCATGTGGGAATACGTGGGCATGGCCCGTAACGAGGCCGGCCTGAAGACCGCCCTCGAGAAGATTCCGGCACTCCGTGCCGAATTCTGGGAAAACGTCAACGTGCTCGGCTCCGAAGGTTCCTTCAACCAGAACCTCGAACGTGCCGGCCGCGTGGCTGACTTCCTCGAGTTCGCCGAAGTCCTCACTCTCGACGCCCTGCACCGCAAGGAATCTTGCGGCGGCCACTTCCGCGAAGAAAGCCAGACTCCGGAAGGCGAAGCCAAGCGCGACGACGAGAACTTCTGCTACGTGGGTGCCTGGGAATACAAGGGCGACGGTGTCGCACCGGAACTTTCCAAGGAACCTCTTACCTTTGATAACGTCCACCTCGCTACTAGGAGCTACAAATAATGAGCGGACTGAATTTGACTTTGAAGATTTGGCGTCAGAAGGATGCCAAGACCAAGGGACAGTTCGAAACTGTCAAGATCAACGATGTTTCTCCCGACATGTCCTTCCTCGAAATGTTGGACATCGTGAACGAAGAACAGATGAAGCAGGGCAAGGAAGGCTTCGCCTTCGACCACGACTGCCGCGAAGGTATCTGTGGTATGTGCTCTCTCGTCATCAACGGTATGCCGCATGGTCCTGACCATGCAACCACTACTTGCCAGCTTCACATGCGCAAGTTCAAGGATGGCGACACCATCGTGATCGAACCGTGGCGCGCCGCCGCATTCCCGGTTATCCGTGACTGCGCCGTTGACCGTACCGCATTCGACCGCATCATCGCTGCCGGTGGCTTCGTTTCCGTGAACACCGGTGCCGCTCCTGAAGCATCCACCATTCCGGTTCCCAAGGCCGATGCCGACCGCGCCTTCGACGCTGCCGCCTGTATCGGTTGCGGTGCCTGCGTGGCTGCCTGTAAGAACGCATCTGCAATGTTGTTCGTATCTGCCAAGGTTTCTCACCTCAGCTTCTTGCCTCAGGGCAAGGTCGAGGCGAAGAAGCGCGTCTTGGCCATGGTCGCCCAGATGGACAAGGAAGGCTTCGGCAACTGCACGAACCTTTACGAATGCCAGGCCGCCTGCCCGAAGGGTATCACCGTGGATTACATCGCCAAGATGAACCGCGAATACCTCGGCGCAACAGTCACCTACGCCGAAAAGGTGTACGGAAAGGACTAGTAAGTTCACTGAGCTTGCCGAAGTGAACTGAAGAGTCGGTTCGGCAGGCTCACCGACCTTTCCTGTGTCATCCTGAGCGGAGGCGCATTGCGCCGAAGTCGAAGGATCTCAAACCAACATTACAAAAAAGGGACCGCAGCGATGCGGCCCTTTTTGCGTACAAATAAAAGAATTACATGTTGTCCAAAATACGCAGCATTTCTGCTGGAGTGACGACTTTGGGGTGCTTTGGAAAATGCTTCAGGTTTCCCGTGACAAGAAACGCGTCATCGGTTTTATTCTTTTCCATTGTGACTTCAAAAAATACGACGTCTTTGGGGTCTGGAAAATTGCCAACAAGCGATTCTACGGTTGTCATGTTTTCGCCGATTGTCTTTAGGCGTGAAAGCAAAAATTCGACAGTCTCTTTTGGAAAATGAAATTTTTCACGGGAGAGCACTTCTTCGTATTCTTGTAAGATAGAATCATTGAAAACAGGAATAATCTCGTGGGCGTAGGTTTGTTGCACGACCTGCCCTGGAATGGAATCCCATTTTAGCAATGCGGAGACCAGCACGTTCGTGTCAATGACTGCGTAGCATTTCATTTGCCGGCTCGGACCTGTGCGATTTCGTCGTTGATTTCATCAAGAGACAT
>JAEDLI010000156.1 GCA_016295375.1 Fibrobacter sp.
TGGAGTACGGCATCCGCTGTGATTACGTGCCCGAGGACCATACCGGCGAAGGACTGGGAAAACTGTTAGCTTCGCAGTGTGCTGAATGTCGAATTTTACTCTTGCAGGGCAATCTTGCCGATGACACCTTGCAGAAACTATTGCCGCAGGCGACCCGCTGGGTGGTTTACGAGACGCTTCCGGTATCGGAACTACCGGAATGGAAGCGGGAAGCCGTCGAATCTGCCGATGCTGTGGTCTTTGTAAGCTCCAGCGCTGTGGAAAACTATGTTAAAGTCATGCCACAAAGCGTTGAAGGTTCGGACTCGCACCCCGAACCTCGTGCCTCGAACCTCAATCCTCGAACCTCTTTCTGCATCGGCCGCCTGACCGAAGCTACCGCCCGCAAGCACGGCTTTGAAACCGTCACCTCAGACGAGACCACCATGGACTCCCTCGTGAAAAAAATTGTGGAATATTACTCGTGAAAGCTATCCTGATTATCGCCCATCATTGCATTTTACCGGGAGCCTACAAGGGCTTTGAGGAAATCCTGGACAAGCTGCACCATGACTTGCCCGGTACCCGTGTGGCGAGTACTAGCCTTCTAGATCTGGAAAATGACTTGCGGACCTTGCTTCGTGAAGATGTGGAATCGGTAACTCTTCTGCCGTTCCTGCTATTGAACGGGCAGCATGCCAAAAACGACGTGCCCCGCGTGGTGGCCCGTTTGCAGGCGGAATTTCCGCAGATTCCCATAACCCTTTTGCCTTGCCTTGGCGATTGGAAGGAATTTGGCGACATGGTGGTAGAAGGGGTCCGCAATGCACAAATTGCAAGCTCACAAAGCACCTTGGGTTCGACTTCGCCCTTTGAACCTCGCACCCCGAGCCTCGAACCTCGCACCTCGAACCCCGAATCTCAAACCTCGAACCTCCTCTCCGTTGAACTGAACCTTGAAGGCCGTAACGTCCTTGTGGTCGGTGGAGGCCGTATTGCTCTCCGCAAGGTCAAAACGCTCTTGCCTACGGGAGCGCGTATTACTGTGGTCGCCCCGCAGTTTGATCCGGAATTCGAGAATCTTTCCTCAAAGGGCGAATCCCGACCTCATAGCTCATACTTCATAGCTCTAAAAAATCGCCCCTACGAACCACTGGACCTTCGCGGTATCTTTATGGTGTTTATCTGTACTGACCAGCCGGCGGTAAACGCCCAGGTGAGTAATGATGCTCGGGCCCGCCGCATTCTGGTGAATAACGCCTGTGACTACCTGGATGGGGACTTTATTGTACCTGCTCGTATGGATTTTGGCGAAAATATAGCGGTAACCGTCTCTACCCAGGGACGCGCCCCTTCTTTGGCCAAAAAACTAAAACAGAAAATTTTGGCCGAATGGGGCAAAGAACTAGAACAAGTGGAAAAAGAGTTCCACATTTAATAGCGCCAGAAGTTATCTGGGCGTTGGAATATTTGTTAAATGCTCGTAATATGGTCTAGGAACAGACGCTGGGCCTTGGAGTCGTACATGACCACGTCGTAGAGTTCGCCCAACTTGCTGGTGCGGGATTCTACCATAAGCCCTGCGAGAGAGCCTTTTTCGGTGGGGAGGAACGCTCCCTTGCCGTCGGGAGATTCCTTGAATTCCAGGTAGCCTTCGGATACGTACCAGTCACGGATTACTTTGTAGTAAATACGTTCTGTGTTGGGGCCAATCAGGGCGTTGAGACGCCGTGCAATCTCGCTTACCGGTATGGGAGTTTCGTCAATGGGGTAGTTGCTCAGTTCTTCTGCAGAAACGTGGAATTTTTCACGGGTCTTGCGAGGGAAGTTCCCTTCTTCGGCATCGTCTTCGTCGGCATGGTTGGAACCGCGGTTTGCAAAGCGCTCGTTGGCGATGTCGATACATTTCTGGAGGTTGTCCAGCACGTACTGTTGGGCCTTTTCCCAGCATTGGGTATAAATGTTGTGGTGGCCCCGGAGGTCCGATTCGCCCTTTTCGAACCCGTATGATTCGCCGAGCTCCGTGGGCAGGTTCGCTTCTGTTCCGTTTTCGGTCATCTGCCGGGCAAGGATGCCCTGCTGAACCAAGAAGTTGGCCACGTCGGCGTAGAGCAGGTGGTTCATGTTCACGCCTGCAGGGATAAGTTCGTTGATATTGCGGACCACCCGGGAAATAGAGACGGGGTAGTCGAAGAAACGGTACTTGCTGATAGATTCGGGAGCAATAGAAAGGGGCTGCCTGGGGGCCTTGGGCGCTTTGGGTGCGGGCTTGCGGGGTACGGTTACGGGCGCAAGCTGTTCGTGGTTCAGCTGTTGTTGCAACAGGGATGCCACATAGGCAAGGCACTTGCTGATTCGTTCCTGCTTGCAGGAGTCCCCTTCGGGGAGGATTTCATCGGTAAGTGGGTTGATGCCGCAAGACAATTTGCGCAGGTACATTTCGGCACGTTCGATAATTGCATTTTCAGAAGCCATATTTTACTCCTAGTATATTCCGGGTCACCTCTAAAAATTCATTTTCAAAAATTTGGCTGCAACACATCGCGCAGTTTCGT
>JAEDLI010000076.1 GCA_016295375.1 Fibrobacter sp.
CATCGACTTTGTCAAGGTGAACAGCAAGAGCGATACCGACGGAGACGGGCTTTCTGACATAGATGAAATCTACAAGATAGGCACCAATCCCCGTATGGCCGATACCGACGGCGACGGCTATGACGACGGCACCGAGATGAACCTGTTCAACCCCCAGAATCCGACGGTCTGGAACCCCAACGTGGCGGACTTGCCCAAATTGGAAGTGACCATGACGCCTTCTGTGACGCTTACACGCACGACCAGTACCGGGACAACCAGGTCCAGCAGCATTTCCGAAGGGGAGTCAGTTCAGACCGCCACGGGCGTGAGCAACAGCGAGACCCAGTCGGCCTCCCTGATGAGCGCCTGGAGTTTCGGTATCCAGGGCGGCTCGCTTCCAAAAGCCCGACATTCCTAGTGAATGTGGGCTATAACGGGAGCTACACCACTAGCACGGGCCACACCTACGACAGCGTCAGCGTGCCCATGCTGAGGGCCGGTGTCTGCGAAATCACGGATACCATGATGGTCAAGGTGGACTCCAAGCATAAATACTGCTTTGTCTATCACCATCAGGGAGCCAAGTACGATATCTCGGTGCCCTGCAGGGATGTGGAATTCAGCAGTGTGGGTGCCCAGTGCTACCGGCCCTACGCCATCAAGTTTATCAGGCCGGAAAATGTCAGGGGTTACGATACCGTGGCGGTGATTGTGGATTCTGCGGAGGTGGGCCCATTCTTCACGAACCCCGCCCTGAAGGATATCGACGGTGACGGCCTTGACGACAATGTGGACCCGAACCCCAATGTCCGGGAAGCCTCTACCAAGTCCAACATCGCAAGGATTGCGGTTCACGATGTTTCCGAGGACAGGGACGTGGCGGTGGCAAGGACCTGCCGCATGGAAGGCCTGCTTTGCGTGGATTCCCTGTTCGTCACCGACTCCATCAGGGGTGCAAGCGTTACGGTGAACGTCACTACGGCGGAACCGGTAAAGGCGAACGGCGGCGTGAACGTGTTCTCCGGCAAAAACAGGGTGCCCGTGACGGCCTAGGGAACCAAGGGTTCCAGAGCCGATGCGGTGGCTATGGTGTTCAAGTTCAACGTCGCTAACCTGTCTGCGGCAAGCGCTGACACCCTGAAGATGGTGGTGTATTCCGAAAGGGGTGATTCCACCACTTACCGCCTTGTTCTCCGTTCCCTGATTACCGCCCCCACGGACCTGGTGCTGGGCAGCAACAGCGATCGCAACGCCATCATTCTGAACTGGGTGGCCAACAAGGCCGAACCGCGAATCCCGGGCTACGTGGTTCTCCGTGCCGAAGGAGCCAAGGGCGACGACAATGCGACCCTTGAAAGGTATGTCATGAAATCCACTACCGTAAAGCCCCAGGACGGCTATGCCCTGAGCAACGGTATTACCCTCGTGAAGGCGCTTGGACCTGGGGGAGGAATCCTTCACCGACAAGGTGGGTGGAGGTTCTCCCTACTACACCTACAGGGTGTATGCCTACGCCAAGGCAGGCAATGCCTACGTGTTCTCGGCGGGTTCCAACGTGGCCACCCGGAGCGTGGGCCGCATCAGGTTCCAGTACCAGATGACTGGACGCGGTACGGAATACCTGTAGCATTACCGCAAAGCTCACCGTGAGGACTTTGTGACGGACGCCATCCTCTACGAGGGTTCCAACACCAGGAACGCACCAATCCACCAGTACACCTACTACTTCTATGAGGGTGGCTCGGTAGGCGCCGGCAACACCATTATCTACGAGGAATGGACGGACCGTGACATGAACCATGACGACAATTCCGTAGCCGGAGACCACACCGTCTATTCTTACGAGATGGGCAGCCAGGGCATTACGCTCCAGCTGAAGGTGGCTGGAAAGGATTACGACGTGTGGCCGAACCACAGTATCTACTGGCCCTACGACAACTTTGCCAGCGTACTGAAAGGGGCGTCCGACGTGACTCCGAATGCGAAGGACAAGAGCGTGCCCAAGCGGGGTTTTGCCGAGCACAAGTTCAACTACGGTGACCGCGGCATCGAATTCGATCCAGGAAACGACGGCTGCGACAAGGATTGCGGAAGCGAGCCCCATGCAGGCTACAAGTTTAAATTCGACTACGGCTGGGCCGATGACTGACGATAAATTTTATACATTGTCAGTATGGCATCCATGATCGAATATAGAGGAAAAAAGCCCGAGGTGGGGGAGGGAGTCTTCCTTGCCGAGGGTTCCAAGCTCATCGGCGATGTGAAGATAGGGGAGGACTCCTCTGTCTTTTACAATGCTGTCTTGCGGGGCGACATTGCCCCTATCGTGGTGGGCAATCAGACCAATATCCAGGACAACGTGTCCATCCATGTATCCACCGATGTTCCCGTCAAGATCGGAAACCGGGTCACCATAGGCCATAATGCCGTGATTCACAGCTGCACCATCGACGACGATGTGCTGGTGGGCATGGGGGCTATCATCATGGACGGTGTCCACATCAAGAAAAACAGCATCGTGGGGGCTGGGACTTTGGTCACCCAGGGTCGCGAGTTCCCTGCGGGTTCCTTAATTGTGGGTTCTCCGGCCCATATTTCCCGTGCCGTTTCCGAAGAGGAACTGCACCATGTTCGAGAAGGCGTGGAACGCTACCTCGTCGTTAAGGACGAACTTTTGCAACAAGAAGAAACCTAAATGCTCAAGTTCCATTTTCTCATCAATCCTATCAGTGGCGGCGGTCAGGGGAAGGTTATTTTTGAATTCCTCCCTGAAATCATGGCGTCCATGGATTACAAGCAGGAGGAATGGAAGGCTGAATTTACACAGGCCGAAGGCATGCGGGAGCAAATCCAGCAGGCCCTGGAATCGACGGAAACCCTTGTGGCCGTAGGCGGCGACGGGACCGTTTCGGCGGTGCTTTCCACTATGCTTCTGGGCGGGTTTTCCCAGAAGGTGAAAATCGGACTTATCCCGCTGGGCACGGGGAACGACTTGGCCCGGGTGCTGAACCTTTACAAGCCCTACGTGGACCGTGGCCTTTTGTTCCTGGTGCGCCGCTTGGTGCTTGCAGGGGCGAGGCCTTTCGATATCTGGAAGGTGAACGGCAAGTTCGCCCTGGCCAACTATTTTTCGGCGGGAATCGATGCTCGAATTGCCCACGATTTCAATTTGGACCGAGCTACGGGAGCTATTGCCTCCAATTCCGTAGTGGCCAACAAGCTCCATTACGTGAAGCGGTTCTTTGCCGACAGGGATTACATGCTCAAGTCGGGCTCTTTGGCCTATGTGGATGCCGCAGGCGAAAAGCACCAGGTGGATGTTTCCGGTCACAGGACGGTGATCGTTGGAAACATTCCCAGCTTTGCCAGCGGGGCCAATCCCTTTTTCCGGTCCAACATGGCGGACGGTCTGTTGGAAGTGGTTGATGTCCCTAACATGCACAATTTCTTGATGGCCATCGCCATCGGGAACATCCCGCTAATCGGATTTATCTACAAGAAGTATTTCCTCCAGTCCAAGAAGGTCAAGTCCGTGGAGCTCCGTCTGGATAAAGACGAGTTCCTGCAGTTGGACGGCGAGGATTTGAGCGGCAAGGCGGGAGAAACCGTGACCATCGAGTATGCCGCCCAGGTGAACATGCTGGCTTTGGACCCCTGATGAATCCGGTGTTGTTTTCTACAGTACGGGAATGGCTCAGTGCCGAAGGTTTGACGCAGCCGTTTTCGGGAATGGACTTTGCCGGATGCGATGATTTTGAACTTTCGGGTTTTGCCCCTTTGGAAATGGCGGGAGCGTCCGACGTGAGTTTCTGGGTGGGGGACAATTTCAAGAGCGACACAAACGTGCCCGGATTTTCGGACTCCGTTCTCAGACAGGTCCAGGCGGGGCTTTTGTTTGTGCCTGCTTCATTGGTTGCCGACCCAGAATCCTTGATGTCTTTGAAGGCGCGGCTTCCGAAGGTCCGTGCCTTGATGCCTGTGGAAAATCCTCATCATGCCATGGTGGAGTTCTTGAAGCGTTTTGCTTGCGATGGGGCTGATGGCGTGAAAGGTGCCGATGGTATGAACGGTGCCGCACATGCGGTTCCGGATTCTGTCCGGATTCACCCCACGGCGGTGGTGGAGGGCGTTGTTGGCGAAGGTTGCCGTATCGGCCCCCATTGCGTGGTGATGGCCGGCGCGGAACTGGGCGCGAACTGCGTCCTGGAATCTTCCGTGACTATTTACCCCCATGTAAAAATTGGCGAAGGCTGTATCTTTCAGGCGGGAGCGGTTATTGGCTCCCGAGGTTTCGGTTTTTACGAATATCAGGGCAAGCGTCGCATGATTCCCCATTTGGCGGGGGTCCGCATAGGGGATCGCTGTAGTTTTGGTGCCAATACCGTGGTGGCGGCAGGCTTTTTGGCTCCCACTTCCATCGGAAACGACAGCCATTTTGACTCTATGGTCGAAATTGCCCACAACTGCAAGGTAGGGAACCACGTGTTTATGGCGTCACAGTCGGCGCTGGCGGGCTCCGTTACCGTTGGGGACGGTTCCGAATTTGCGGGGGCCGCCAAGGTGGCGGACCACATTGCCATCGGCAGGAACGTGCGGGTGGCGGCCAAGGCGGGAGTGACTCGCAATGTGCCCGACGGCAAGACCGTTTCGGGATTTCCCGCTCTGGAGATAGACCTGTGGCGCCGTTGCATGGTCCGCCTGAAACAACTCGGGAAAAAGTGATGCCGGCCTGCAAGACTCTTGAATTTTCATCGCCGTCGCTTTCTTATGGATCAGCGAATGTCTCGGTGCAGGTTTTGTCTCGGGATTCAAACCGTGCGCCCCGTATTTCCTGGAATGTGGGCGGCAGGCCTCTTTACCGCACGGACCAGGTCAAGCTTTTTGAATCGTTGAAATTTGATGTGTGCCGGACTACCATCTACAGCGATTGCAGTCTGGATGCAGGTTGCGACGGAGTGTCCGCAGGCCACGATGGAATGCACGCAGGTCGTAAATGTGCGGCCCTTGCCACACCTGAGCATCTGGCGCCAGTATTTTTGCCGTGGCCGGATGTTTCTTTTAACGTGAATGTCGAAGGGATTGATGCCGGTAGGGCGGCTATTGGGGCGGACGGTAAGGATGTTAATGGGAATGCCGCAAATCCCGTGCCGGAAATTCCCCTGATGGACGGCTCCGCCTTGCCCTTCTTCTTGGCCTTGCGGCGGGAAGCAGGTGTGCCCAGAGAACTTTCGTTTTACGATGCTCCCGTGTCGAGACAGTGGGATTTGCGCAATGGTTCAGACCGGTCTTCCTATGGTCATGTCCGGATCGAACCCGCCGAAACCTTCGAGGTGGAGTACCGCCTGGACCGACCCGATGCAAACGGTTTCGAGTCCTGTGCCGCCCTTTCGGTGTATGGTCCCGAAGACCTTTACGGCGTGTTTCAGGCCAGGACTTTTATCCTGGAAAATGAATATGAACAGGCCCGCAGGGCAGGCCTTTTGGCTGGTGCCACGGAAAGTTGCGGCCTTCTTGTCAAATCTCCTGTGGACAAGTCCCTTTATCGTGTTCCCGAAGAGCCTGCCATGCACAAAATTCTAGATTTGCTGGGCGACTTGAGTTTTGCATGCCCTGCTTTGCCCAAGATTCGCGTTGAAATTTTGAATGGCGGTCACGCAAGTCACCGTCGGATTCTACAAGAAGTTTTGCCTTATTTGCTCAAGGTGGAGTGATCAGTGCGTAAGATCTACATGGCAGGAATGAACCACAAGGTGGCAGAGATTGCCATCCGTGAAAAATTCTATATCCCCATGGATATCAAGACCCGGGCACTGCAAGAATCCCCCTTTGACGAGCTATTGGTTCTTGCCACCTGTAACCGCACCGAAATTTACGTGGCAAGCGACAGGCCTCTTTGCGAGAGAGACCTGGTGCAGTATGTGTGCGGTCTGGTTCACCAAGATTACGGCAGTTACGCATCGTACTTCTACTACAAGGAAGGCGATGACGTAGCTAGGCATGTGATGAACGTGTGTGCGGGCCTGGACAGCGTGGCCATGGGCGAAGACCAGATTCTGCACCAGATTGGTCGTGCCTACGAGACGGCTCACCAGCTTCACGGCACGGGAATTGTCCTGAACAAGCTCTTTCAAGAGACCATTCACACCACCAAGCGCATCAAGACCGAGACCAATCTGAGCAAGCTGTCTTGCAATATCCCGTTTCTTGCCATGAAACAGGTGCAAAAGACCTTCGGGGATTTGGAAAACAAGACGGTCTATATTGTGGGCCTTGGGGAGATGGGTTCCCTAATGCTCAAGTATGTGCAGGAAAATACCACCCACATTTACGCCAGCAGCAAGACCTTTGCCAACGCCCAGAAGTTTGCCGACGTGCTGACGCCGGTACCTTTCGAGGACCGCTACAAGGTGCTTTCGGACTGTGACGTGGTTATTCTGTGCAGCGCCTGCCAGGAACCTATTGTGACAAGGGATGAATTCGTTCGTACTTTAAAAGACGCAGCACTCCTTTCTTTGTCATCCCCGCAAAGGCGGGGATCTCCCCTCGCAAAAACGTTGTCATCCGAAAACGAGCCCCAGCGCCTCGTCATCGACCTGGGCAGCCCCCGCAATGCCGAACCTTCCATCGGCGACTTGCCCAACGTGCAGTATGTGTGCGTGGACGACCTGGAAAAAATCGTCTCCGAAAATCGCAGGCTCCGCATGGCGGAACTGGATGCCGCCCAGAAGATTTTGCAAGAGGGTTTGGAAGAATTCCTCTCCTGGTCCCGTATGGACGAGGTGGCGAAGGGCATTCATGTGCTGGCCGATAAGATGGTCAAGACCGCAGGGGAAGAGTCCGGAAAGCTGCTGGCCTCGCTCCCTAACCTGGACGAAGCCTCCGCAAAGAAAATCGCCATGATGTACGAGCGGTTCGCCAAGAAGATGGCCAACGATTTCTTGTACAAGGTGAAGGATTCAAACAGCCCCGAAGACGTGAAGGTGTTCCTGAAATGCCTGGATGTGCTGGAGGCTCCTGCTAATCGTCATTCCGCGCTTGACGCGGAATCTGGCAAGGACGGTGCTTGATGGGGAAAGAATTACTTCGCATAGCCACCCGCAAGAGTGAACTTGCCATGACCCAGACCCGCCTGGTGGCGGACCGCCTGGTCGCCTGCGCAGATTCTTTGGGCGAAAAGTTGGATTATGAGCTGGTTTCCATGACCACCGAGGGGGACCGCCGTCTGGACAAGTCCCTTGCGAGTTTTGGTGGCAAGGGCGTCTTTATCAAGGAACTGGAAGTGGCACTTTTGGAGGGCCGTGCTGACATCGCCGTCCATAGCCTCAAGGACATGCCAGCCCAGGTGCTGCCGGAATTCAAGCTTGCCGCTGTGCTGGAGCGGGAAGACCCTCGTGATGCTTTCGTTTCGAAGGGCGGTGCAAAAGGAATCAAGTTTATGGACCTGCCTGCAGGAGCCCGTGTCGGTACGGGCAGTATTCGCCGGGTGGTTCAGCTGAAGACTCTCCGGCCGGACCTGGAATACGTTCCTATCCGCGGGAACATCCAGACCCGCCTTGCAAAACTTGCGGAATTGGACGGTGTGGTTCTTGCGGCCGCAGGCCTCAAGCGTATGGGCCTTGCAGATCAGATTACGGAATATTTCGGCGTGGATCAGGTTTTGCCCGCTTCCGGCCAGGGAATCCTCGCCATAGAGACGCTGTCTGAAATGCGTCATTGCGAGGAACGCTCTCTATCATGTCATCCTGAGGAGCGTAGCGACGAAGGATCCAGTCCCGAACTTCTTCCCCTTCTCGCTGCCGTCAATCACGCCGAAACCTTCGGCATCGCCCTTGCCGAAATGTCCTTCTTGAAGGCTCTGAATGCGGGCTGCCAGTTCCCGGTGGCAAGCCACGCCGAAATCGTTGATGATGGCCGCGCCGCCGTCGGCCTTTCCGCCGTCTTAAAAATGCGGGGCATCTACTGGCTTGAATCCTCGCAGAAGCTATTGCAGGCCTGCATTCGAACGGAAGTTCCCGCAACGGCAGGCGACGACTGGTTCACCGCCCAGGGCGAGGCTCTCGCCAATCAGATTAAAGTCCAACAGTAAGCACTGATATATTAAGAATTCGTTTTTAAAATACAGAATTAACCTTGTGAATGTAATTCTGGATTCCGAAATTCGAAATCTGAATTATTCAATGTGAGCGCTTGCTAAATCCCGTAACAGCGTCTTGTATTTTTGCGGCAGCGCTTGTAGATTTCTTCTACGGTGACGTTCTTGACTTCGGCCAGTTTTTCGGCAATGTAGGGAATGTATCCCGAATGGCAGTTTTTCCCGCGGTAGGGAATGGGGGCCATGTAGGGGCTGTCCGTTTCCAGGAGCATCTGGTCGAGAGGGACTAGAGCGGCGGCGACCCGCACGTTCTGGGCGTTCTTGAAGGTGACAATTCCCGTAAAGCCCACAAAAAAGTTGGCATTTTTTGTCGAGCCCAATTCTAGGAGTTGCCCTGCGAATTCCGGCGTTCCCGTAAAGCAGTGGACATGGATGTTTTTGTCTTTTAGGTCCGCATTGCGAAGCACCGCCAGGGCGTCTTCGTCCGCTTCCCGCAGGTGGAGCACTAGGGGTTTGCCGCTTTCGATACCCAGTTGCAGGTGCCGTTCGAACAGCTTGACCTGTTCTGCCCGGTGTTCCAAATCATAATGGTAATCCAGCCCGAATTCCCCGCAGGCCACGCACTTGGGGTGCTTCAGGAATTCCATCATTCGGGCTTCGTCTTCGGCGGTTTCCGTCAGAACATATTCCGGGTGGATTCCGTAGGCGGCATAGACGTTCGGGTATTTTTCCGAAAGTTCCCGTGCATATTCAAAGTCTGCCGGGTCGCAAGCCACATGGATGAACGCTTCGGGCAGGGCGAGCTTCGAGTCGGCATCGTGGGGGAGCCGCTCCAGCAGCGAATCCAGGCTTTCGCCGGAGTGCCGTTCGTAGGAATCAATATGGCAATGTGTGTCGATGAACATGGTATGCCTTCGGCAAGTTCATAGTTTATAGTTACTGGTTCCTAGTTATTTATTGAGAAAAATATTATTTCTGTTTGTAGCTTTTGCGGTTTAGAAATCATATTTCTTAGCCGAAATTCCTCTAGTAACTCAGAACTTAGAACTAGTAACTTGTTAATACTTGACCTCAACGATTTCGTAAGTAATCACTCCCTTCGGGGCTTGCACTTGCACTTGGTCGCCCTGCTTTTTGCCTATGAGGGCTTCTCCGATGGGGGATTTCATGCTGATGCGGCCTTGGAGCGGGTCGATTTCTTTTTCCCCAACGATGCTGTAGGTTTTTTCACGCTTGGTCTTGATATCTTTCATCTTGATGGTAGCGCCGAACTTGATGGTGCCATCGGTAGGGGCCTGGGTTTCTACCACCTGGGCTCCGTCCAGGATGCGGTCCAGTTCACGCAGGCGGCGGTCGATTTCCCGGACCCGCATGCGGCCGTAGGTGTAGGCGGCATTTTCGCTACGGTCTCCTTCGGCAGCGGCGGCCTGCACCTGGTTAATCATGGCTGGGCGTTCCTCGTATTTGAGGTGCTCCCATTCCGCCTTCAGTTTTTCAAAGCCTTCTTTGGAAATCAAATGCTTCATAGACTGTAAAATATATAAAAAAGGCACAGGCCTTAAGGTTCGAGGCTCGGGATGGTAATAGTGAGCAATGAGCGGTGTGTGACCTCACAACCCCTAAATCCAGCCCCTGGATTCTAGCCACTATTTTTCTGTATTTGCCCCCGCGATGATTCATTTTAGGCAAAAACCCATAGACAAGAACGAGTCCAAGAACAGGAGACTCTGTTGTGTAGTCGATAGTTCGTTTCGGGAGCAGGCTGAGGGCCAAAATTCCTTTGTATGCCGCTTTTGTAAACTTAAATTTACATAAAAACTGCCTTTATTGCGTTCAAAAATCCCTTTTATCCCCGTTTTTTGCAGGAAAAAAATTTTTTTCGCTTTTTTTGCCATTTTTTTTGGACTTTTTTCGAAATTTACTTGTATATTCCTAACAGCAAAGACCAAAAATGCCTTTTTTGGGGCATTTTTAGCGTTTATATGTAATTGGAGATATATATGGCAGAAGACTTGCAATACCTTATGGAACGCATCCAGAAAGATGCTGTCGATAAAGCAGAAAACGAGGCGGCGGCTATCATTGCCAAGGCCAAGGAAAAGGCGGCCGATATCGTGAAGGCTGCGGAGGCCGAAGCGTCCGCCCGTCTGGAAAAGGCCGACAAGGACGCCGAAGCGTTCACGGAACGTAGCGAACGCACCCTTGAACAGTCCGCCCGCGACCTTTTGCTTTCGGTAGGCAAGAATCTCGAAAAGATGATTATGGACCTGTTGAACCTCGAGGTGGAGAAGTCCCTGGACGAATCCACCGTCAAGAGCATGCTCCTCACGGTAGCCAAGTCTTATACCTCCGACATCGAGGTGGATTTCTCCGACGCCGATGCCCGTAAGCTCAGCTCCTTTGTGATGGGCGAGTTCAAGAAGCAGCTTTCCGCCGGCGTGAAGGTCGAAAGCGACAAGGGTGTCAAGTTCGGCTTCCGCATCAAGCTCGATGGCGGCAAGGTCACCCACGAATTTACAGAAGCTGCAATGGCCGACGCTCTTTCGGCCCTGCTCCGTCCGCAACTTGCCAGAGTGGTAAACGCTGCCGCACAGGCGAAGTAACGCGGGTACTTGATGAGCAGTCCTTCTTACTTGATGGCATCTCTTCCGATGATTGAGTTCGGCGATGCAGCCCCGCTCAGTATGGAAGATTTTCGCCACCGCTGCATTGGCGTGCTGTCCGAGTCGGAAATTGCGGCTCTGGACGCGCTTTTGGATGACGGTGAATGCGAAGAGTGCGACGACGAGTTCGTGCGCGCTTACAAGGCCCACGAAATCCAGATGAAGAACGTTTCGGGCAGGCTCCGTGCAAGCGCATGGGGGCCCGATATCCGTTTTACGGAAAAGTCCTTCCCGGGTTACGATGTCGCCTTTGCCAAGATGATTCAAGATGCGTTTGCCAAGTCGAATCCTATGGAAAAAGAGCAGGATATCGACAAGGCCCGTTTCTGGCTTGTGGACTCGCTTGCAGGTGTAGGCGAGGGTACCGTCAAGCATGTTTACGCTTATGCGATCAAACTGAAGATTTGTGAACGTTGGGCGCGCCTCTCCGAACAAGCGGGCGACGCTGCCGTGTTGAATGTTATTAATGCAAACGATCCTGCATACGCCTCTGCGGCGGCACAGGAATGACCGGAGGTCCATTTTCAATGGCTAGTATCGGAAAAATCATCGGCGTCAACGGTAACCTGATTCGCGTCAAGTTCGAAAGCGCCGTGTC
>JAEDLI010000077.1 GCA_016295375.1 Fibrobacter sp.
GCCATTATAATAACCTCTATAAAATTTACGCGGGAAATTTAGAAAAAACTGACTAGGAATTCAAAAGGGAAAGTACGCGCTCTTCAATCTGCGGGACAACTTCGCAAGCCGAGAGCCGCGACTAAACTTGTTTAGGCATGGCCGAGGCGAAGAAGTTGGCGCTTGCGCAACGTCTCTTCTTTCTTTACTTCACGAAACATGGGTTACCTCTCGGCCTTCGGCCAGGCTGTGAGCCATGAGCGCGGAAACCTTCAGTTTCCTTTGAGCAATGAGGTTGCCTAGCAAAGCTAGGCGATTTTTCAGGCGCCTTTGGCGCGATCCTTTAGCTCAAAGCGTTCTTTCTAGGGCTTGCTTTTTTCGTATTTTGCCCTTATCCACTCGGGGCTGCGGGCGCGGGTTTCAATACTTACGCCGTCGATAACGCCATTCCAGGTCTCGGTCCTGATTTCGTTGCCGCCCACGCGGAATGGAACGCTCCGGTTCAGGTCATTCGGAACAAATTCCTGTGCATTGCCTACGGGATTGCCGTTTACGAACATGCTCACCATGTGGTCTTTCGAAACGAGTACGAGGAACGCCCATTCTCCCACAGGGACACTGCTTGAATCGCCGAAGAAAATGGCTTCGGGATAGTTGGGCATGCTTTTCATTACGGTGAATGAACCGGTGTTTGACTCGAAATGCCACTGGAACCGCGACGTGGAATCGCTCCAGTAGGCGCGCTGGCAGAACAGGGCCTGGTGCTCTCCGTTTGGACCGTTCCATTTTGTCCACAGCGAAAGGGTGAAGTCTCCGCCAGTGGGGTTGAGGGTGTCCAGGTCTATATACTGCCCCGGTTCAAGCAGTACGCCATTGCCACTTACACCGTCTACATAATTTACACTGTCTGCAATTTTTCCGTTGTGGTCAAACACGTATTCGTCGCCGTTCATTTCGATGTCTATCGTGGTCCATCCGGTATTGGCCTCGCTTACGTCGTTGGCGTGGGAAGATGTGAATCCGTAGGTTTCCCCAAGCAGGTCAAGGTCTGGATTCCAAAGGTGTCCTCCGTAGTTCTCCAGTTGCGGAAGTACCAGCGTGTCGCCGGCGTCTTGTATCGAGAACGGGATGTAACCCGTCACCGAAACGCTTTCTGAATAAATTAACGTTTCTTGTATGCCGGGTGGAATTGAATCGAAACTGAAGGATCCGTCTGCCTGCACTTCGGCCATGAGGTGTGTTCCGCCGATACGGACCAATCCAGACGTTGCACCAGAAATGCTTCCCCGGACAGCCTTGTTCGTGCCGATGCGGATTTCCTCTGTCTTTTGAGTTGGCGGGAGAGAAAGGCCCGAAAGTGCACCCGCTTCGGCGTACAGGTAGAGCTCCGGCGTGGCCTGCTTGCCGATACGTTCATCGTCGGCGGGCATCTTGAATTCAAACTGTGCGTTGGAATCGGCAAGGGTTTCCAGGGAATCGACAATTTCAATGCCGTTGTCCCAATACAGCGCAAGCCGTGCGGCGGGCATTTTTTTGCCCTGCATGTTGACTACGGTTCCGCAGAATACTACCGAGTCTGGTTCCTGTGCAACAGAATTTCCGATATCGGTAACGCCGCCAGCCACATCGTTGCTGTTTGAACAAGCGAGGAGGGCAAGGGTGGTGGCAAAGGCGGCCATCCACCCACGGCAAGGTTGTCTAAGCCAAACTATCAAACGATTCATCCTTCGTCCTCCTTCGTGAGCATCTTGCTCATCGGGAACGCCACGAGCATCATTTCGTAAATACGCTCCACGTTGGTGTCGTTGGACGCGCGGGCTATAATTTTTTTGCGGGCATCCTCGAGAATTTCTACGGCGTAGTCATAAGAACTTTTGCTCATGGCAAGGGTCGTGAATGTAGCAAAGCGTTCGTCCTTGGGCATGGATTCCACTGCACCTATGGCGTGCTGTATGTACTCGTGTCGGATTTGCCGGAGTGCAATGGGTGGGATTTCTGCGGCGTCCAGCATTTGCGAAGTCAGTTCGTAGCGGTCGCCCTCTTTTTTCAGGAGTCCCCATTCCAGCAGGTTCTTCACCGCCTTGCGGGCTTCTTCTGTCGTTATTTGCGGCGTGAGCGACCGTGCCAGCACGCGGTAGTCTTCGTGCCAGTCCAGGTCAACGGCGAGTTCGCGTATGATAGGGTAGTACCACTTGCTAAAGTAAGCCTGCTCGCGGGTGGTGACATGGGTGAACTCGATCTGCTTGCGGATTTGCAGAATCTGTTTCCACGCCTGCTCCCGGATGTCCACCTGCTCTGCCTGGTTGTATTGCACCAGCGCCTCGAAGTATTCTTTTTGCAGGGGCTCGAAGTCCATGGCCTTCGAAATTTTCTCGATGGACTTGTGCGTAAGGTTGAATCGCCCGCGAATTACGTTCAGGCAGTAAGAGGAACTGCTGAATCCGGCTTTTGCCGCAAAGAAACGGTGGGAAAATACGGAGCGCATTTTCTTCTGCTCTTCGAAATAATCCTGCATGAACTTGCGGAAATCGTCGTAGTCGAATAGATGTTCCAGTGCGATACTCACGCTCCAAAAGATATAAAATTTTTACACACAAATCAATAAATTTTGTAAATATTTAGTGTTTTTGATTTTAGTGTGTAATAAAAATTACACAAATGGAGGCGAAAATAGGGCTTTTACACGCTTTTAACACGGAATCTTTTTGTACAGGTGTCAAAAAACTGGGATTTTGCACGAAGGGATTCTATTTATTGCGCAGGACAATGTCAGGAGTGTTATTTATGCAGAAAAAAATGACAGGATGGATAATCGCGGCGGCATTTGTCGCCGGAATGGGAGCGGATGTATTTGCCGCCAATGGCGATGCCTACACATGGCCCGGCTACCGCAGCGACTTGGATTACGACACAAAATCGAATCTGGGCGACATTCAGCCACCGACCAAGTTCAATAACAATTGTTCGGGCGTTACCGGAAAGAAGGCTGGTAAGTGGTGGGCCTTCTATTGGGGCAAGGATCGCGACAGCCGCATTACCGACGTGACGATTGATTCGATTCTCAAGAAGTACGATACTGACTTTGAGTATTTGTACAATGAGATGGGCTGGGCGCCGGATGCCCAGGCGCAGGACGGTCAGTACAGCGCCGTTTATTACTACGGCTCGGGTACATGTGCCGGTGGTGCAACGGAAGACACGACGGGCGGTTGGCAAACATGGGTGGCTGGCTACACGGCCGTGGCGGCCTCGTTTTATCCGCTGTACAGTTTCAATACGAGTTGCCCTTACCACGATCGTGTGGCGCAGATGGATGCGATGATTCACGAGGGAATCCACTCGATGACGAATGGATACCCCGGCGCAAAGGATGCACACTGGTTCCAGGAAGCGGGTAACACCTGGATTCAGCAGGATATGTTCAGTCATCGCGATGGTGTATACAGCGGTATGGGATTTTTGAATGCGGCAACGGTCATTGCGCCGTTTATGCCGATTGAATGCTATTCGGGCTGGCTCATCGACGGTACCTTCGGTGGCCCCGGCGGCGGTGCCGATGACGGTGGCGTGACCGGCAAGAATCAGCGTTACCTGCTGGGGGGCTCGCAGTACAGCAAC
This sequence comes from Fibrobacter sp., assembly GCA_016295375.1. Lineage (GTDB taxonomy): Bacteria > Fibrobacterota > Fibrobacteria > Fibrobacterales > Fibrobacteraceae > Fibrobacter. The sequence continues at coordinate 3,598 of JAEDLI010000077.1, forward strand.
ATCTTCCCGACGTTTATCGGCACATGGATTGGAACGGGTGCTGTGCGCTGGATTTACGGAAACGCTTACGGCAAGACCAAATACCTGCTCGAAACCTACGGCCTCGACAAGGGCCTTGGCGATGCGGGCGTGCGCAGGCTCATTACCGAATTCCGCGCAAGGCTTGCGATGCTTGACATGAAAAAATGGTCCGGCGAAATCAGGAACCTGCTGAATCAGCATTTCGGAAGCGACACCTACTGGGAACAGGACATGTGGGACAACAACAGGAAAAGCTACACCTGGACCATGACGCCTTACCAGACGGTAACGGAAAGCAACGGTTACCTTGTACCGAATCAGGAAACAACTCCGGGTTGGTCTGGCTCGAACGTGGTTCCGCTGAAGGTGCAAAACGGCGCAAAGGAAGTAACCGTGAGCTTCTACCCGAACGGCGCAAATTCCAATAACAAGAACATGAACTTCTTGCTGTGCTACCGCGCGACCGACGGTACGCCTGTTTACAGCGAACCCATTACGGGCGAGGGCTCTGCAACGCTTCGCCTGGACAAGACGCCTTCTTCGACGAATGGCACGTCGATGGTTTTCGCGGTCATCGTGAATACCGATTACCAGTACACCGGCAATACGGGAATTCGCAAGCTGCATTACGATTATAAGTTGAAACTGGAAACGGGCGTGAGTGGCGCAGGGGCTGCAAACGTCAAGTACTACAACGATTTCAAATTGGATTACGAGTGGCCAGAAATCGGCGAAACCCCGGTTGCGTCCAGTAGCTCTGTAGCTTCGAGCAGCTCTGTCGCGCCGAAATCGTCAAGTAGCGAAAGCCTCGTAAGTTCGAGCGGTGTCGTGCCAGCGTCAAGCAGTTCCGCAAATGCTCCTGCGGGGGAAACGGCAGTTTACGAGGTAAAGGTTACTCTCCCGATAGATGAAAACTATGCTCCTGTTGTGGCGAATTTTAATGTGGACGAAGTTGCCCAGAAATTGGGCCTTAATGCTTCAACCCTTTCCCAGGTAACCTTCTTTGCCCAGGAACCTGATGGAAACAAGATCCTACGATCAACGGCGAATGCTCCCGGGCACTGGTTTGGAAGCGATGGCAAGGTTGTCGAATGGGGCGAAAATGCCTACGTGTTCGGCGAAGCCGATTTGTCGAAGGGAACTCTTTCTGTGGGTCACTACCCGAATCGCGTTTCTAACGGCGAAACCTATAGATTTACGCAAGGCGTTTCTTATGGCAAAAAAACGGTGCTGTTCAATGTCCGGGTGACAATCACCAACGAAGAGGGTAGCGGAGCAAGCGAAACGACAACTGCCCTGATGTATGGCCTTGAGGGGCTTCCCACGCATATGCAACTCAAGAGGCAGCACGGGATGATTACGGTGCAGTACACGCTCCCCCAGAGGGACAACGTGAAAATTAGCCTGTTTACGGGTTATGGCGCCCTTGTGACACAAGAAATCACGGGTCGGTTGAATGCCGGGGCGCACACGTATTCCTTCAACCTGGCAGGGCTACCTGCGGGCATGTACATCGTAAAGGTCTCCTCCGGCAGTTACCGTGAGGCAAGACCGATTAGCATTACACGCTAAAGACTTTGCTATCGGGTCCCAAAATTATCCATGGGACACAGGGACCCATATTATTCCAATTTGGAATATCATTTTTTGTAAAAATAATACTATCGTTTGACATTTCTGGCCCAAAGCGGGTATATTAGGGAGGATGGTTCAATTCAAGGGAGGTCTGATGTCCAACGCAAATCCGCAAATGAAACACATAGTGCTCATAACCATGTCCGCCGCCATTGGCGGGTTTCTGTTCGGGTTTGACTCGTCCGTCATCAACGGGGCAAACGGAGCGTTAAAGGCACACTTTAACGCGACGGACTATGAACTGGCCTGGTCTGTCTCCCTGGCCCTTATCGGGGCTGCTATCGGTGCGTTTTTTGCCGGGCGGATTGCCGACGCCTTCGGCCGCGTGCGTTGTATGCTTTTTGCTTCAGACCTGTTCCTGTTGAGCGCAATCGGGTCGGGCATTCCTTTTGGCATCCCGGACTTTATTATGTGGCGTATCATCGGGGGGCTCGCTATTGGAATGGCAAGCATTATCGCACCGATCTACATTGCAGAAACTGCGCCAGCCCACTTGCGTGGACGCTTGGGCTCATTGCAACAGTTCGCTATCGTGATAGGAATTTTTGTAGCGCTCCTTTCGAACTATCTCATCGTACGCATTGCGGGTTCGGCCAACAATCCGATGTTCGGCCACATCAAGGCATGGCAGGTGATGTTCTGGGTCGAAATTATTCCGTCGATAATCTACGGCTATGCCGCCTGGAAACTCCCCGAATCGCCCCGTTACCTGATTCACAAAGGGCTCCTGGACGAAGCCAAGAAAGTCATTGCCAAGATCAATCCCGAAGGGGTTGACGAAGAGGTCGAAAAGATTCAGGGTTCCTTCAGCAATAAAAAGCCCGCCAAGTTCACCGATTTGTTGGAGGTCATTAACAAGAAGGAGCGGATTACTCCGGTTTTGTGGGCTGGCTTGGGCCTTGCTATTTTGCAGCAGCTGGTTGGCATCAACGTTATCTTCTACTACGGCACCATGCTCTGGCAGAGTGTGGGTTTTGGTGAAAGCGACGCATTTCTCACCAGCGTGATTTCTAGCGCCATCAACTTGGTGATGACCGTTGCCGCCATTTTGCTTGTGGACAAGCTAGGCCGTAAACCCCTTCTGCTTATCGGTAGCATTGGCATGGCGGTAACCTTGAGTACCCTTACGCTCTGCTTCATGGGTAGCGGTGGCGCAGCCCTGTCTGATTCGGCGGCTTTTGTGGCCCTGATAGCGGCAAACCTCTACATCGCCTTCTTTGCGGCGACCTGGGGTCCTGTGATGTGGGTGATGTTGGGCGAAATGTTCAACAATCGTATCCGCACTATCGCCATCGCCATTTGCGGGTTGGCCCAGTGGTTTGCAAACTTCGTGGTCACCTGGACATTCCCCGTGCTCACGGGCGAAGACGGCTTAGGCGTTGGTCCCACCTACGGTATCTATTCGTTCTTTGCCATATTCAGCATCTTCTTCGTGGCAAAGTTTATCAAGGAAACCAAGGGTAAACAGCTAGAAGATATGTAGTTGTAGGAACAAATACGGTTCCTAGAAAATCCAGTAGTTGGCGCCCAGTTTGAAGGATAGGTCCTTGGCCCCGCTTAAGTCAACGAACTTACCCTTGGAATCGGGGTAAAGCTCTGTCAAACCGAAGCCTATTCGCAAGTCTACGCCAAGATTGTCCATGACATAATAACCAGCACCTACTGCAACGCCAAAACCAAAGGATGTCTGTTCCACCTTTTCGGGAATGGAGTGGGTTGTTGTCCCACCAGATACCTTGTCCGCCACTTTGGCCTTGAGAGATACGTCACTGCTTAGGTTGAGTCCCAGCTGGGGGCCGATATAGGCATAAAATTTCGGGGTGGCATTGGCCCTGACAAGCAATGGTATTTCCAAGTCCATCTGGCTAAATTCACGTTCGCCCAAATCATCGTCCTGGGAGTAACTTGCATAGCGGAACAAAAGTTCTGGTGTGAAATGGATGGTGGGCGTAAGGACAATACGGCCAACGGCGCCACCTTCCAAGTCTATGCCGCCCGGATTTTCGTCATTCTCGCCACCGGACCAGTCATCTTCCAGGCCCCAGATCATGCCGTAACCGACCGCCAAACGGGCGCCTAGCCCAATTGCAGGGTCACTAGTTTTGGAACTGGCCTCTCCGGATTCTTGTGCCAAGGCAAACGCCCCTGCACATAGGACTGCCATTACGGATGTTAGAATTTTGTTCATCATTTTCTCCTCGTTAAATTTTTTGCTATTGGGCGACAGGACTCGTCTATCTGCTGGCAAGACGTGCCGAAAAAATCTCGAAGTCCTCCGGCGTGGTAAGCTTGTCGTTCATGGCGTTCCCCTGCACAATGAAGACGCTTTTTTCAAAGAATTCTAGAATGCTGGCCTCGTCGGTGGGCGTAAAATCCAGCGGTTCCCGGTCAATTCGACCATACAAGCTTTTCAAAAGCGAAACGGATGCGGCCTGTGGTGTCTGGGCGAGCCAGACCTTCTTGCGGTCGATGGTCTTTTCCACCTTGCCGTCTTCGGCCACCTTGATGGTGTCAACGGCAGGCTTTGCCACCAGGCAGGAGCCTTTTTCTATCAGGGTCTTGCAAACGTTTTCGATAATATCTTTAGAAACGAAAGGCCTTGCCACATCGTGAACCAGCACGAATTCCGCCTGGTCAGAAAGGGCGTCCACACCGTTCCGTACCGATTGCCAACGTTCCGCTCCACCGACGACAATGGTTAATTTACTCAGGGTCTCGGCTGGCAAAGTTTTGGAAAGGCCAGATTCTCCATAAATCTGCTTTCCGAAATAATCCTTCCAGTCGGCGGGTACGGCCATCACCACCTGGCCGATTTCGTCCATGCTAAGGAAGGTTTCCAGGCAGTAGAAATAGACCGGCTTGCCGTTTAGCTGCATCAGCTGTTTGGGGATGGTTCCGCCCATCCGTTTTCCGATACCACCTGCCGGGAGCACGGCGGCAAATCTACCCTTGAAAGAATCACTCATAACGTAAGAAAGTTAGTAAATATCTATCTTTGGGCTCGTATGAATACCAAGATTTACTATACCCTTACAGATGAATCGCCCTTCTTGGCGACTCAATCCCTGCTCCCCATCGTGCGCGGCTTTGCAAAGGCCGCGGGTATCGATGTAGAAACCAAGAACATCTCCCTGCCGGGCCGCATTCTGGCCGCCTTCGGCAAGGCGAGCGACGACCTGGATTTCTTGGGCAAGCTTACGCTTGAACCGGACGCGAACATCATCAAGCTTCCGAACATTTCGGCTTCTGTGCCGCAGCTCAAGGCCGCCATCGCCGAACTGCAGAAGAACGGTTTCGACGTGCCCGACTATCCGGACGCTCCGGCTACGGATGAAGAGAAGGCAATCCGCGCGAAGTACGACAAGGTGAAGGGTTCCGCCGTGAACCCGGTGCTTCGCCAGGGCAACTCCGACCGCCGCGCTCCCAAGGCTGTCAAAAACTTTGCCCGCAACAACCCGCACAGCAATGGCAACTGGAACACCTCCGTGAAGACTCACGTGGCGAGCATGCAGGCCGACGACTTTTACGGCAACGAAAAGTCCATCACCATGGCCGATGCCGACACGTTCAAAATTGAATTTGTCAATGAAGCAGGCGAAGTTACGGAACTCCGTGCCGCAAAGCCGCTTTTGAAGGGCGAAATCATCGATGCGACCGTCATGCGCATGGCATCGCTCGAAAAGTTTATCGCCAATGCGATGGCCGAAGCCAAGGCGAAGGGTCTCCTCTTCTCGGTGCACCTGAAGGCTACCATGATGAAGGTCTCTGACCCGGTGCTGTTCGGTGCGTTCGTGCGCGTGTTCTTCAAGGACGTGTTCACGAAGTATGCCGACTTGTTCAAGGAACTCGGCATCGATGCCAACAACGGTCTGGGTGATTTGTACAAGCGCCTGGAAGGTAATGCTAAGGAAGCTGAAGTCAAGGCCGCCATTGACGCCGCTCTTGCCGCAGGCCCGGATCTCGCCATGGTCGATTCTGCCAAGGGCGTTACGAATTTGCATGTGCCCAGCGACGTGATTATCGACGCCTCGATGCCTGCGATGATCCGCAATTCCGGCTGCATGTGGAACAAGGAAGGCAAGCTGCAAGAGACGATCGCCTGCATTCCGGACCGCTGCTACGCCGGCATTTACGACGAGACGATAGAATTCTGCAAGCAGAACGGCGCATTCGACCCGAAGACGATGGGTACTGTGCCGAACGTGGGCCTCATGGCTCAGGGCGCCGAAGAATACGGTAGCCACGACAAAACCTTTGTCGCAAAGGGCAAGGGCGTCATTTGTGCCGTGAACAGCAAGGGCGAAGTTCTTTTGCAGCAGAATGTTGAAGCGGGCGACATTTTCCGCATGTGCCAGGCGAAGGACGCTCCGGTGCGCGACTGGGTGAAGCTCGCTGTGACGCGCGCCCGCCTCAGCAACACGCCCGCGATTTTCTGGCTGGACCCGGAACGCGCCCACGACCGCGAAATCCAGAAGAAGGTGGAAGCCTACTTGCCGGAACATGACCTCAATGGCCTCGACATCAAGATTATGAGCCCGCGCAAGGCCATCGTTGAAACCATGAAGCGCGCGAAGGCCGGTCTCGATACCATCGGTGTCACGGGCAACGTAATGCGCGACTACCTCACCGACCTTTTCCCGATTCTCGAAGTCGGAACTTCTGCCAAAATGCTCAGCATCGTGCCGCTGATGGCGGGCGGTGGCCTCTACGAAACAGGTGCAGGCGGCTCTGCCCCCAAGCAGGTGCAGCAATTCCTCGCCGAAAACTACCTCCGCTGGGATTCCCTCGGCGAATACTTCGCGCTGGTGCCCGCTTTTGAACAAGTCGCGCTGAAGGACGGCAACAAGAAGGCGAAAGTTCTCGCCGACACGCTGGACGAGGCCAACGGCAAGATTCTCGAATTCAACCGCACGCCCGCCCGCAAGATTGGCGAGCTCGACAACCGCGGCTCACACTTCTACCTGGCCCTCTACTGGTCCGAGGCCCTTGCCGCCCAGAAGGACGACGCAGAACTCGCCGCCAAGTTCGCCCCGGTCGCCGACGCATTGAAGGCACGCGAAGCCGAAATCGTCGCCGCGTTTGCCAACCAGCAGGGCAAACCCGCCGACATCGGTGGTTACTACCTGCCCAAGGCCGAACTCCTGAAAAAGTGGATGCGTCCGGTGGAAGAATTCAACGCGGTTATCGACGCGCTGTAACGAATAGGGAGGGCTTTGCCCTCCCTAATACCCTCCCGACACTTAATAATCCGCTATACACTAAACACGATTCTTTGGACAGAGCGGATTATTTGCGTGGGCACCTTTCGGTGCAGTATGAATAGAGAGGGTGTTGCCCTCCCTAATAATATTAGCTGTTGGTCTCCTGACTTCCTTCGATAATCCAGTTGCACAGTTCCAGGATTCCGTCATAGTCCGGAATGCTCTTTACAAAATCCTTGGACTTGGCCCGTTCCACAAAGCTGTTCCAGGCGTTTTCGTTCTTGGCCTTCAGGCCCAGGTGCTCTTCAATGGCGCCCTTGGTCCACACCCAGATTCCCTGGCTCCGGAGTTTCGCATGGATACTCCGGATGGCAAATTCCGCCTCGGGCATGGATGCCATCATGGAGTAGGCCATAGAGGCACTGATGTTGCTGTGCTTACTCACGGGGAGGCCGTTGTTCAGCCGCAGGTGGTGGTGGAACGCCAGCTCCCTGAACAGGTTCCTGCAGAACTTCACGTCGGGGTCGTTTGCTTCCAAGAAACCGTCCCGAGTGGCCGTGGTAAAGGCATAGTCCAAATCCACAATAGCCCGCACAGGCATGTCCATGGCGTTCAGCACCTGCATGCTCTTGCGGGTATTGCTCACACCGCCCTGACGCACCAGGGCGCACTTGATAAGGGCAAAGGACTTTCCGGTAATGCGCTCGAACAGGGCGGGCAGCACCCGCCATTCCGTCTTGCCTTCGGTCAGCAGCACATAGTCTGCAAACAAAAGTTCGTTAC
>JAEDLI010000078.1 GCA_016295375.1 Fibrobacter sp.
GCGGGAGCCCGTCGGTGCTGATTTTCGCGATTCCGCCGAACACGACCATGAACATAATAGTCGTCATGATGGGTTGGATAAAGAACCACAGCGGCCCGAGAATGGTCTGCTTGTACCAAGTGACAATGTCGCGCTTGACGAACATGCGGTAAAGGTCGCGGTATTGCCAAAGTTCGCCAAAGTCTACCGAGAGTAGGCTCGATTTCGGCTTGATGACTGTAGTCCATTCAGTTGTCTGTGCCGCGGCCATTTGCTACCCTTAGAACGTCCGCTCGCGCACCACGTATTGCGGCGACTGGTTGATGCTGATGTAGATGCGGCCCACGTATTCGCCGATGAGTCCGAGCAGGAACATAATCATGCCGCCCACGAACAGCAGAGTGGCGAGCATGCTCGTGTAACCTACAGGAATTTCGGGATTGAGGAATTTCTGGTAAACGACGTAGAGGCCTGCGACAAAACCGACGAGGGCGCAGAGGAGGCCGATAAAGGTAGCGGCACGCAGCGGCTTGACGGAGAATGCGGTAAAGCCGTTAATCCATAGCCCGATTAGGCCTGCGATGGTGTAGCCCGATTCGCCTTCGATTCGGCGGCGGTGCTGGACTTCGACGTTGCCCAAGTTCTTGGTGGCACGGAATACAAGTCCGCTTATATAGGCAAACGGGTGGGGGTAGCGCACGATCTCTTCGACGATGAACTTGCGCATGATAAAGAAGCTCGTGGTGCGGAGCGTCTTGGGCTGGCCAATGATTGCCTCGGCCATTTTCTTGTTGACCCACGTGCCAAAGCGGCGGAAGAGGTGCTGTGCGGAGTGTTCGTAGTAGCCGTAAACCACGTCGAAGCCTTCTTCTAGTTTGTCTACAAGCTTGAAACTTTCGCTAGCGGGGGTCTGTCCGTCGTCATCGAGACTGATTACGTAATCGCCGGTGGCCTGCCCGTAGCCTGCCATAAGGGCGCAATGTTGTCCGAAGTTTTTCGCAAGGCAAATTCCCTTGATGTGGTTGTCGTTTGCGGCGAGGCGCTTGATGACTTGCCACACGCCGTCGGGACTGCAGTCGTTCACCAGCACGATTTCGTAGTCGGTGCCGGAGCGTGTCGCTACGGTATCGCAGATTTCTTGCACCACGGTCTCGATGGTGTTTTCGCTGCGGTAACAGGGAATTACGAATGAGAGTTTCATACATTCTCCCACTTGTTGCTCTGCGCAGAGCGTGCCGCGGCCTGCATCATGGAAAGGCCCTCGAGGGAGGTGCGGATGCCGCAAACGTATTGGCTGGTAAAGCTACCGGTTTCAAAGTATTGCCCAAGGCAGTCGGCGATATCCTTGTAGTAGTTGGCGAACGCCTCGATAAAGCCCGCGGGGTGACCCGCCTTGAATCGGTTGTAGCGCTGCTGATTTGCAATTTTCACATCGCCGGTGCGATCGCGCAGGCTTACGTTGCCGCGCAGGTCGCAGGTCTTTAAAGTTTCGGGTTCCAGTTGGAACCATTCGGCGCTGCCTTCGCTACCGTATACGCGAATGCGGAGTCCGTTGCGGTTGCCGAGTGCTGTCTTGCTGAACCAGATTTGGGCGCGAACGTTGTTGGTGTATTGCACAAGCGCGCCCACGTTATCGACAATCTGCGGGAAGAGCCCAAAGGTGGCCTGGTCGGCCACAATGCGTTCAGGGCGTTCGCCGGTCAAAAAGTAAATCATGTTGTGCAGGTGGCTGCCAAGGTCCAGCGAGATTTTCGGAATCACGGTGTCCTTGAGACGCCAACTTTGTGGCTTGGGCGGTTCATTGTGCGCTCCCAGGCGCATAAAGCCTTCTTGCGGCATTTCGACTTGCACCTGCTGGATTTTGCCGAGCTTACCGTCGGTGATGAACTGCTTAAGCTCGCGAATCATTGGGTAGCCGGTGTAGTTGTACGTAGTGCAGAAGAATCCTTTTGTCTCGGCGACAACCTTGGCGATTTCTTCGCCTTCCTCGACGCTGGTGGCGAGGGACTTCTCGCAAATCACGGGGAACCCAGCGCGCAGTGCGTCAATCACGATGTCCTTGTGGTAGTCCGTCGGGGCGAGTACAACGACGGCGTCGAGTTTGCCTTTTTCTGCTTTCAAAAGTTCGTGGTAGTCGGCGTAGGTGCGCTCTGCGGTAACGCCCCAAGTTTCGGCGGTCTTGCGGTTGGTCTCGGCGTGGGTGCTGAACGCGCCCGCTACAAGTTCAAAGTGGCCGTCCATCTGGCTTGCCGCCTTGTGGACTTCGCCGATGGCCGAATTGATGCCGCCGCCGATAAACGCAATCTGGAAAGGTTCCGTCTTCATACCTTGAATATAGTGATTTTCGCAAGATCCGTCATACGGGCGGTCTTGTCTTGCATCTCGGCGAGGGAGCCAAACCGGAAAAAGACTATCCCCGCCTTGTATATTAATTTATCTGTAACAACGTCACCGGGCTTGCACCACAGGAACTTTTCAACGATATTCTCCTGGATTTCGGGAGCGAAAGTGACGTCGCAAACAGTGCTGCCGTCGGCAATTTCGGGTCCAGCCATTATGCAGTGGCGCAACCAGTAGCCCTGCGTGGGTACATCGGCAATGCCAGAAATGTCCTCCCCCGTTTCAGCCATTACTATTGTTTTGGGGTAGTCGACGCCCGTCGCATACTTGACGAACTTGATGTACAAATCCCCAGGTGGGCGTCGGCAGATTTCAATGATAACGGGCGTGCCGTCGGCCTTTTCGATGTACTGGATGTGCAGAATGCCGTCAACAAGGTGGAGTTCGCGTGCGATGCGTTCACTGTAGTCGCGAAGTTTTGCTAGTGTCTCGCTGCCCGATGCGCTGGGCGTGTTAGCTCCGCTCACCAGGTACTTGTTCATAAAGTATTGCTCGTTATCGGCAAATACGAAAGCCACCTTGCCCTTCACGAGCATGGCCGAAAATCCGTGATTGGAGCCTTGCACGAATTCCTCAACCACGATGTGGTCTTCGCGGGTGCGGCTGCAGGCGTCTTTGTAAGCGATCCGGGCTTCTTCGGGGTTGGCTGCGCAGTGGATTCCCTTGCCGCCGGTAAGGTCCACCGGTTTCACGATAATCGGAAATTCAAGCTGTGCGATGGCGGCTTCAAAATCTGCGTTGTTCGGGCCTGTGACGGCGTTTCGAACAACAACTGCCCGCGGCGTCGGAATGCCAAGCCTGGTGGCCAGTGCGCGGTACTTGTCCTTGTGGTGAATCTCTAGACTTGTCGCGTAGCTGTCGTGCCCGGGGAGTCCCAACTTTTCGCAAACATAAGCCGTACTGAGCAAGGCGAAATCGTTGCAGCCGGAGCAAACAGCCTGCACGCCTTCGGCTTTTGCAAGCGCGAACATCGCCTCCTTGTCGCTGAAGTCGGCAAAGATGTTCTTGTCGGCGCAAGGGTGGCCCAGACCATCGCGGTTGTTGCCCGTGGTAATCACGTACCAACCCAGACTTTGAGCCGCCTGGATTAGCGGGATTTCGGCATGACTACCGCCGAGAAGGAGTAGTTTTTTGGGGACTTGCCGAGACATTTTTTATACCTGCAGTATGAAGAACGTGCCAACCAGGGCGATGTATTTAAGGACCGTGAGCATCTAGCGGGGAATATAGATAATGCAGCGCAAAGGTGTACTTTTCTCAAAAAATAGTTGCGGAAAGGGCTTGACAGAGCCACAAAAGCAGTGCGCATTTGTACACATGGACGAGATTTTGCTTTACAAAACCGATAATGCCGAGGTGAAGATTGAAATCCTTCTGCAAAACGAGAATCTTTGGCTGACTCACGCGAAAAGGGCGGAACTCCGAGGGCGAACTGGACGAGAAAGCAGTTGTTTCCAAAATGGAAACAACTGGTTCTGATTAGAGTTTTTTGTTCAACGTTCGGAATAATTCCGGCTCGTAATTCTGAACATGGGCTTTGTAGAAGTCGGGTTCGTATTTCTTGAGCCATTGGCACTTCTCCCTAATTCTTTCACGGATGTGCGAAATCTTTAAATCGGAGTATTTCTTTTTCCAAGTAGCGACACTTATCTTCGTAGCTCCCTTGAGCAAGTTCTGCAAATCTGGGTTCATTTATACCCGTCTTGTAAAACACAATCACGTTTTTTAGAGAGGCCAAAAGCTTTGGTGAAACAGTATTCCCTTTCTGGAAGAGTATAAAGTATCCCGTACTGCTCACATCATATTTCTTTTCATTCTCGGCAAGGCTCTTGTTAAACTCGTCATGGAAGTCGTTCAGTTTGGCAAAAACATCTATTTCCCCATCCTGCTGCTTTTTGCTTTGTCCTTAAGATAGTTGTCAATAATCCCTTCGACATCGCATTTGTCTCCAAGCGAATCAACAAGTTGTGCAGTCAGCTCTTCCAAGGGAATGTAGCGTGCGACACTCCGGTTTCGCGCCCCCATAAACAGAATACTTGCAAACTGCTTTTCGACACACATTGTCTCAGCAGACCCTTCGTCCACATTCAAGCAGTCCCGCATGTCTTTCTCTGGCAAATAGATGTTTGTTTCAAGGATTTTTTTGATAAATATTTGGAAAGGACTCTCGACTTTTTCTTCTGTTTTCTTTTTTTCAGAATCCATTTCCAGGAAAGCCGAACAAACCCAGGCAATGGGCATGTCATATGAAAGAATTTGTTTCATGCAATCCGCAAAACCAATCGAACCTAAATAGAATCCATTCATTTTCTCCTTAATGAAAAGATATTGTTCCTCATCAGAAAAGTGTTCTGCAACAAATTTATAGTACTCCTCATCCTTCGCACCCAAATATGTCACGGCGAACGCTTCAAGCATTTGGCATGTTTCGATGGGGAGTTTTCGGACCCTATCTTCCATACGGCACCGCAAGGGCAAGCCTATTTTCTTCTTCAGAATTTTATTCGCCCCACTTATGGCGTTTTCGCACTGACCATAGGTGATATCGCTACAACAAATCACCTCGCCATCCAGCCAGCTATCTAGAAGACAGCCGATAGCAAGGAGAGTTGTGTGGTATGGTTCCCCTTGCGTTTTGTTTCCCCAAAAATCTTAGACATTCTTGACATACTGATTCTTAAAATCAACGATTCCATTTTGCGCAAGAACATACATTAGCGGATCACAATAGTTTTCCTCTTGCTTTGGCGTGCCAATTTTGCGTGGCAAAAAGAAATCTTCGGCGGTAGCCATAAAGATTGCATCACCTTCGGCAAGCCAGCCTATTCCGCTTGGATGTTCCCTTTCAGCGCTCGATGTAGCTGCAAAATACTTTTGACCGAATTTTTCAAATTCCCGTATTTCAATTAGCCCCATCTTGTCTGCAAGTATAAGGGTTTCCTCGTAGGCCTTTTCCCACTGCGTGGGGTCAACTTTATTTGACGCAACAAGAGTAATGTATACGCCCATATTGGCTCCTTGGTTAAAATTGAGTTTATGTTGGTGGTTCCCGTACATTGAAATATACAATATTTTTAGAAAATTACTAAACCTATTGCATTATTTAAAATTTTAATGTATATTACAGGTGTAGTAAAATAACGAGGCGGGAATGAACATTCTTTTTGAAGACAGGAATCTGAAGAAATGCGCTACTGACAAGGCGTATGCGCAGAAAACGCTGGGCCAGCGGTGCGCCCAACGTTACGTTGATCGGCTAGCTCAAATTAGTGATGCCGCTAATTTTGAAGCCTTGCGAGGGTTACCGGGGCATTATCACGATTTGGCAGGGAATCGTGCGGGCCAATGGGCTTGTGACCTGGATCAGCCGTACAGGTTGATATTCAAGAGCACAAACGAGGGGCCGGTTGCACAAATTGTGTGGGCGAACGAACGCATTGCAAAAATGCTTAAAATTGCGGATTATCACGGATAGGTGGCTGTATGAACGGAAACAAAATTGAATTGTGGCATGTTCCTTCCCCAGGAAGTGAATTGGCCGAAAAACTTGAAGAAATGGGCCTTGATGCGAATGACCTGGCCGCTCGCATGGGCTATACGCCCAAGGCGGTGAACGATATTTTGCAAGGCTACTGCCGTATTACGCCGGAAGTTGCGATAATGCTAGAGATGATTACGGAAATTCCGGCGATTTACTGGCTACGTCGTCAGATGTCGTACGATGAATTCCTCGCCCGCGAGCGCATCAAGGCTTCGCTTTCGGATCAGTCTCTTTGGAAAAAGTCGTTCCCCGAAGAGGTTAACGTCCGCGAATGGGTGCGACAAACGAAGGATAACGAAAAATCTTTGATGCCCCTCCTCAAGTTCTTCGCGGTGGCGTCCCCCAAGGCGTGGGACGGTTACTACAAGGATGCTAAGCTTAAGGTGGCGTTCCGCATCTCCCTTGCCGATGTCAAAGACCCGTATGCCACATCGGCATGGATTCGCCGGGGCGAAATTCTTGCGGACAAGGACCCAATGGAAAAGCTGGGGCAGCCCGCAGTCCGAAAGAACCTGAAAGCAGCCCTCCCCGAAATCATCGCCTTTGCTGCGGCCAACAAGGTTCGCCCCAAAGGCAAAAAACGCATTACCTACTGGACTCCGGAGGCAGAAGTGGTGGACGATTGCATGATGGGCCTGCAGGAAATATGCCGCAGAGTCGGAATCCGGGTGCTGTTCGTGCAGAATTTCAAGTGCGCGCCGATTCATGGCATGTACCGCTGGTACAAAGACGTTCCGCTAATCCAGTTGCACGACCGCTTCGAGAAGCGCGCGACGATGTGGCTCACGTTCTTCCACGAGCTGGCCCATGTGCTGTACCACGGCAAAAAGGGAATCTGCCTACAGAACATCGAAATCACCCACAACCACCCCGAAAAGGAAGACGAAGCCAACGCCTTCGCGCAGAAGTGCATGGTAGAAGCGGGATTCGAGATGTAGCCCTACTTCCCGAAAAAATCCTTCACCTTATTGCAGACAAATTCTAGGTCGGCGGGTTTCAGCCCGTAGAACATGGGCAGTCGCAACAGGCGGTCGCTTTCTTTTGTGGTGTAGCGGTCTTCGCCGTCGAAACGACCGAAGCGCTTGCCTGCCGGAGCTGTGTGGAGCGGCACGTAATGGAACACCGCCAAAATGTCGTTCTTGACCAGGTGGGCAATGAGGTCGGTGCGGGTCTTTAAATCCGCCACCTTCAGGTAGAACATGTGGGCGTTGTGGGAGCATTCCGCCGGAATGTACGGGAGCTGCAGGTCGCCAGCGTCGGCCAGGCACTGCAGGCGTTCGCGGTAGGCGTTCCAGCTGGCCATGCGGTTGTCGAAAATCTTCTCCGCATTTTCCAGTTCGGCGTAGAGGTAGGCAGCGTTCAGTTCGCTGGGCAGGTAGCTGGAGCCCAGTTCCACCCAGGTGTACTTATCGACTTCGCCCCGGTGGAACTGCACGCGGTTGGTGCCCTTTTCACGGATGATTTCGGCATGGTCGGAATATTTCTTGTCGGCAATGAGGATGGCTCCGCCCTCCCCCATGCTGTAGTTCTTGGTCTCGTGGAAACTGTAGCAGCCGAAATCGCCCAGAGCACCAAGCGAGCGGCCCTTGTAGGTGGACATCATGCCCTGGGCGGCATCTTCGATGACGAACAGGTTGTGTTTCTTGGCGATGGCGTTGATGGCGTCCATTTCGCAGGCCACACCGGCGTAGTGCACCGGCACGATAGCACGGGTCTTTTCGGTAATGGCCGCCTCGATGAGCTTTTCGTCGATGTTCATGGTGTCGGGCCGGATATCCACGAACACGCACTTGGCCCCACGCATGGCGAAGGCGTCGGCGGTACTCACAAAAGTGAACGAGGGCATAATCACCTCGTCGCCGGGCTTGATTCCGCAAATGAGAGCAGACATCTCTAGCGCATGGGTGCAGCTGGTGGTCAAAAGCGCACGGGCCACTCCCGTCTTCTGCTGCAACCAGGCATGGCATTTCTGGTTGAACTGGCCATCGCCGCAAATGCGGCCACTTTCTACGGCGGCCCGCACGTAGTCAAATTCGGTGCCCACGAAGGGGGGCTGATTAAAAGGGATTTTCATAAAAACCCAAAAACTCGTTTATTTTATCGGACTTAATATAGATTTTATCCTGCTTCAATGCATAATTTTTCAATTTTTTCTCATAAAAGTTTATTTTTAGTAGGTAAACGCCCTTACCGGAACAGAGGATTTTATGAACCTGAGGTTGGATAGTTTCGTTGCCAAGTTCAGCGGTTTCGCTGTCGCTGTTACCGCACTTGCCCTTTGCGCCTGCGGCAACCAGGAGTCCACCCAAAACAAAACCACCGCAAAGACTGCGGAACAGACTGCAGAGCAGCCTGCTGAACAGACCGCGCCCCCCAAGTCCCTGGTGGTGTTCTACTCCCAGACAGGCTCCACCAAGAAGGTGGCCTATGTTTTCCAGAAGGCACGGAACGCCGATGTCTTTGAAATCAAGACCGCCACCCCCTACCCTTCCACCTACGACAGCACCGTCGCCGCCGTACGGGTCCAGCGGGAATCCAAGCAGTGGCCCGCCCTCGCAAACCCCAAGGCCGACCTAGCCAAGTACGACACCGTCTTCTTGGGCTACCCCATCATGTTCGGCACCTTCGCGCCCCCCATCTACAGCTTCTTGGATTCCAATGACCTGAGCGGTAAGGTGGTGGTGCCCTTCTGCACCTACGGTAGCGGCGGCCGCAAGGCCAGCGCCGCCGAACTCAAGACCCTGGAACCGAACGCCACCGTGACCCTAGCCTACGGGATTTCCAACAAGCGAATCAGCGCCGAAGGTGCAGATTCCGTCGTGTCCGCCGAAGTGGAGGCCTTCTTTGCCAACCTTGCAGAGGGCAAGACCGAAGAGATGCTCATGGGCGGCTATTCGGAACAGCGCCCGCTTACAGCCGAAGATTCCGCCGTGTTTGCCGCCGCCACCAAGGACTACAGTTACCTGAGCTTAAAACCCCTGAGTGTCTCTACGCAGGTGGTGGCGGGCACCAACTTCTTGTTCACCTGCGAGATGAAGGCCTTCGGAGGCCCCGCCACTCAGACCAACGTGAAAATTTTCAGGCCATTGCCGGGCCGTGGCGAGCCGGAGCTAATCGTGGTGGAAAAATAAAGTACTAGATTTCAAAAAAAAAGGAAGGTGTATATGGGTAAAGTGAAAATGCCGAAGTTTTCCAGCGTCCTTGCAGCAGCGGTTACCGCAGGCTTGTTCGCAGCAGCCAACGCAGCCATCAATGTAACGGTCGATGCCGACGCAGGCATCAAGAAGATTTCCCCCTACCTGTACGGACGGAACATCGACAAGATTAGCGACACCAGCGTCGAGAGCGATACCGCCGAGACCAACTTCATAAACAAGGTGCTGGAATCGGGCATCCACATGATGCGCGCCAACAACGGCAACAATTCCACCCGCTACAACTGGCGTCGCAAAATGACGGTTCACCCCGACTGGTTCAACAACGTTTACACCCACGACTGGGACATTACCGCAAAAAAGATTCTTGACAAAATGCCTGGAGTGGACGCCCTGTATGGGTTCCAGCTCACGGGCTATGCGGCAAGCAGCACGAATTATAACTTTCCCGACTGGGAATGGCACCTGGAACACGGTTCATATCCGTCACGGACTTTCGACCTTGCGGGGGGCGGTGAAGTATCCGATGACGGACAAACACAGACTAAAGCAGGCGACCCATCGCTTTACAACATGGAATGGCCCGCCGATTCCACTGTCGCGATTATTCCCCACTGGAAAGACGAACTCAAATATGACATGAGCCGCTTCAGGTACTGGAGCATGGACAACGAGATGGACATCTGGCGCGGCACCCACAACGATTTGGACCTGCCCGTGACCGGAGACTTTCTCGTAGAACATTTTGTGGATGTCGCAAAGAAGGCCCGTACCGCCTGGGGAGACATCAAACTCACCGGACCGGTGGTAGCAAATGAGTGGCAATGGTGCCACATAGCCGCCGTTGACGGAGACAACAAGCGTCCTTCGATAGACGGCAAGGAATACTGCTGGCTGGAATTTTTCATCAAGAAAGTGGCCGAGGCGCAAAAGTCCTACGGCAAGCGACTTTTGGACGTATTCGATATCCACTGGTATCCCACCGAAACAGATTACGAAAGCCGCATCAACTGGCACCGTGTACTGTTTGACACCACCTACTACTACAAGGGTGCCAACGGTGTACGCTGCGCCTCCGGGACCTGCGACTGGAGCGAACATGACGGAAAAAAAGAATACAGGTCCTACATTTTTGTACGTATCAACAACTGGCTGGAGCAATATTTCGGCAAGAATCACGGCATCACGCTAGGCATTACCGAAACCGACCTCAACGATTCCGACCCCATGGTGACGGCGCTGACCTACGCGTCATTCCTCGGCACCATGCAAGATAACGGCGTCGAGATATTCACTCCCTGGACCTGGGGCGACGGCATGTTCGAAGTGGTCCACCTGTTCAGCCGCTACGGCCACGAAAACCGCGTGCAGTCCACCTCCAGTAACGATTCCCTGGTGTCCGCCTATAGTTCCATCAGCAACAAGGGCGATTCCCTCACGGTGATTTTCGTGAATAGGAGTCAAAATGCAACTCAAGACATAAATCTGACCCTCGGCAGCTTTGAAGCGGCTGACGGTTCCGTGGAGACACTCACTCTTTCGGGAATTATCGGCGAAACCTTTGTTTCTCACACCAACAACGCCCTGAAAAAAGGAACGGCGCAGATAGCAAGCAAAAAAGTTTCCATGACTCTCCCCGCCAAGTCCATCACGGCACTGCTACTCACGACAAGCAGTCCCAAAGTCGTTGACGCTATCGCGCCCACGGCGGCAAGGCCCAATTACAGCGTTACCCTGCAAGGTCGGGAGATTCTCGTGTCGGGAATCCAGCAAAACAGCCGCTACGCCCTGACGAATACCTTGGGCCAAGTTATCCGCAGCGGACTTTGGAACGGTGCTGCCGGAGCGACGCTGAAGCTTAGCGTGCCTGCTATGGGTCGGTACATTCTGCAAATCGGCGGCAAGAGCCAGACGATTGTGGTGAAATAAAACAACATTGCAGACGACAAGAAAAAGCCCCTTTCGGGGCTTTTGTTTTCTTGCAGAGGTTTTTAGCTTTTTTTTATTCAGAGAACAAGGCCGTAGAGAGGTAGCGGTCGCCGGTATCCGGCAGCAGCGCCACGATGGTCTTGCCCTTGTTCTC
>JAEDLI010000157.1 GCA_016295375.1 Fibrobacter sp.
GCTTAATTGTGTCCGCACTTCTCACCATGTACCTGGTGCCCACCTTCTTCTGGCTACCCAACGCCCTGTTCCACAAGGCGAAGAAAAAGGCCAGCAACCTGAAGGGCAAATTCAACAAGGCAAAAGCTTAGTTAGAAAAATCCGACCAAACGGTCGGATTTTTTATCATAATCCTATACCTAAGTTTGGTATGGGATTTTTATTTGTTTTCGGCAAGGCGCAGGGCGCACTCCCCTGCCTCACGGACAATATCCTCTTCGCCATCCACGTGACCGCCACGCATCACGAATCGTCCGTTGCATAGCACGGAATCGATTGCGCGAGAATCGGCGGAATAGACCCAGTTGCCAACCAGGTCAAAACAGGGCACCATCCGTTCGTTGTCGAGCCGTACCAATATTCCGTCGGCGAGCTTGCCTTCGGCGATAATCCCTGCGTTAATGCCGTTTACCTGGGCCACGTTGACGCTCGCCATCTTCAGGGCTTCCGAAGCGGGGAGCACGTCTGCGCCGCCCTGGACCTTCGCCAGGAGAGCGGCAAGCTTCATCTCTTCGTGCATGTCCAGGTTGTTGTTGGAAGAATCCCCATCCGTACCAAGACCTAGAGGTATTCGCCGATCCATCATCTTGACAATGGAAGGAATGCCGCTGGAAAGCTTCAGGTTCGAATTAGGGTTCAAAATAGCCGACGCTCCGGACTGGGCAAAAATTTCCATATCCTTTTCGGAAAAATGGACGCAATGGGCCGCCTGCACGCGACTGTTCAGGCATCCGAGCCGTTGCAAGTATTCTACGGGAGTGCAGCCATGCTGTTCTAAGCAATCCCGGATTTCTTTTTCGGTTTCGGACAAATGAATGTGCAGCGGGTAGTTTTCCTTTTCGGCCATTTCCATGCTGCGCCGCAGGTATTCTTCGCTTACGATGTAGATGGAATGGGGCATTACGGCAAGCTTTACCCGTTCCGATTCGCCGGTATGTCTTGCCAAAAAATCAAAGTTCGCCTTGAGTCCTTCTGGAGAAACCAACACGTCGGAGATGGTGACGCCGATGCTTGCCCGGATTCCCATCTCTTCTACCACCTTCATGGTCTGTTCACGGTGCCAGTACATGTCCGAAAAAAACACCGTGCCGGACTTGATCATCTCTAATACCGCAAGGCGGCTCCCGATTTCGATGTCCCTGTCCGTAAGTTTCGCCTCGAAGGGCCAAATGTACTCGTTCAGCCACTTGGAAAGATCCATGTCGTCGGCGTAACCCCGCAAAAGGCTCATGGCCGCATGGGTGTGGCCATTATAAAAAGCGGGCACCAGGGCAAAGTTCTTGCAGTCAATGATTTCGGTCCCATCGGCCATTTCGGGCGTAGATGTATCTACAATCTTGGAGAAAACGTTCCCGTCAATCAAAACATCCTTGCGGGCGGGAGATTCGCCTGCATTTTGCATCAATACGGACTTGAGAAGAATTTTTCCCATAGTCTCCCCTCCAAGTTTTCCGGCGGACTTGCCTAAAGACTTCCCGTAACTTCCAGAATCAGGTATACCAAGTACGAAGCGTAGAACGCCAAGAAGACAGCACCTTCAATGCGGTTGATGCGCCCGGTACGGACGCCGTTCACCTTGCGGACAGGAAGCCCAAACAGGAGCAGCAGAACCGTAAGGAACGTCATCAGGGGCATGTCTCGATACAAAATCCCGGGCGACACGGCATCCATGGGGTCGATGACGGCTGCAACACCCACCACCATCAAGGTGTTGAACAGGTTGGATCCTACGATGTTTCCTAAGGCGAGATCGGATTCGCCCTTGCGGGCTGCAGCAATGGAACTTGCCAGTTCAGGAAGTGACGTCCCCACGGCAACGATGGTAAGGCCAATCAACAGGTCGCTTACGCCCAAGGTACGGGCAATTTCAACCGCTCCCCAGACCAGCAGGCGTGAACTTGCCACCAGCAGGGCAAGGCCGAACAGAAGCCAAAAAAGGGATTTCCACAGAGGAACGGAAGTTTCGTTCGATTCTTCTACCTCGACTTCTGACTGCGTTTTTTTTTCGTGTATTTCGCTTGCGATATTAATGACCATGGCTATGGCGAAAACGGCGAGCAGGATAACGCCGTTCATCCTGGACACGGACAAATTAGACACCAAAAACATGGAGAAAGCCGAAACCGCCAGTAAAATGGGCAAATCCCGCTTGAGGGCGATTTTCTTAACAGCCACCGGACGAATCACCGCTGTAAAGCCCAATATCAGGGCTATGTTCGCGATGTTGCTTCCGTAGGCGTTGCCCAGGGCAAGTTCTGGATTGTGCTGTGCCGCAGAAAGGGCGGACACCACCATCTCCGGGGCAGATGTGCCAAAGCCCACCACCACCATGCCAATAAGGAGGGTGGACATGCCCATAAACTTGGCAACGCCCACGGCACCGTCAACAAATTTGTCTGCGCTCCAGACCAGGAACGAAAGACCT
>JAEDLI010000079.1 GCA_016295375.1 Fibrobacter sp.
AATTTTACACATTAACAAGGCATTTTTTCCCGCAAAAAAGAGTCTATACTAGTAGATGGGGATTGTCTTCGTCTGCCAAACGGAGGCTTTTCCGAAATAAACGGGAATATGGCTAGAACATTAGTTGTTTTTTCTCGAAAATGTAATTATATTATAATTACACCACGGGGTTCTATATGGAAGTAGAATTCGAGTGGGATCAGCGGAAGAATGCGATAAATCAAAGGAAGCATGGGATTTCATTTGAAGAAGCCAAGTCCTGCTTTGAAGATGAACATGCCAGGGTCTTTTTTGATGTTGAACATTCAAAAAATGAGGACAGGTCCATTCTTGTAGGTCTGTCCGAAAAATTGAGGACTCTTGTCGTGGTTTATGCGGAACGGAGCATTCTTGATATGGAGATTGTTGTCAATCGGATTATCAGTGCCCGCAAGGCGACCAAGAAGGAGTTTCAGTATTATTGGAATGAACGGAAAGGAGACGGAATATGAAAAAGGAATATGACTTTTCGGGTATGAAGGCGGTGAGGAACCCATATGCTGCGGCGTTGAAAAAGCAAATAACCATCCGCCTCAATTCAAGTACCATCGATTACTTCAAGAACATGGCGAAAGACGTCGGGATACCGTACCAGACGCTTATAGATTCGTATCTCACCGATTGCGCCCTGTGCAAACGCAAGCTGACTATGCGGTGGAAATAGTAGGGGGGCTTCCCTTTTTTTGAAAAACGCCGCTTATTCCACCGTTTCTAGTAACTAGGAACTAGTAACTAATGGCTAAAATTTCTATCTTTGCGCGCAAACTTAGCGTATAATGCCTTATTAAGGGATTACAAATGAACAAACATAAATTTGGAATGCGGGAATTTATCATTCTCCTTGTAATAGCACTTTCGGCCTATACCGTGTGGCCCTCTATCCAGGTCCACTCCAGGAAGGGCGACGAAAAGAAGGCTTTTCTTAAGGAAAATCCGAAGCTGGGCTCCAAGTCCATCAATTTCGGTCTGGACCTGGCCGGTGGTACCAGCATCACGCTGGAAATCGACAAGTCCGGCCTGAAGCCTAACGAGGACATCAAGGACATCCAGGCCCAGTCCCTGGAAATCATCCGTAACCGTGTGGACCAGTTCGGTCTTTCCGAACCCCAGATTTCCCCCTCCGGCGATGACCGCATCTTGGTGGAACTGGCCGGCGTGGACGACTCTACCGCCAAGTCCCTGGTGGGTTCTACCGCCAAGCTGGAATTCAAGATTTTGGCCGAATCCGAGAAGTTTACCCAGGTGGTTGGCCTTATCGACCAGTACCTGACCCGTCAGACTACCGACATCGTGGCTGATTCTGCCGCTACTGATTCCACGGCTAAGGATTCTACGGTTGCTGCCGCTACCGCTGCTACAGCCGACAGCGCCAAGCCTGCTGCCGACACGGCGAAGGCCCTTTCCGATGACGAACTTTTGGGCAAGGCCCCCGCAGCCGAAGTTGCCGCCACCGATTCTGCCAAGGAAGCCGCCCCTGCCGAGGGTGAACCTGCCAGCGAGGTCGGGACTGCCCTCAGCGCCTATTACCTGTCTTTTGGCAACGGCGGCTTCATCGCCGAAGAGAACATCGAAAAGGTGAAGAAGCTCCTGGAGACTGAAGGTGTCCAGAAGTTGATCCCCCGCGACGTGAACTTTGCCTTCGGCAGCGGTCTCGAACCGGTGCAGCGCGGCTCCAAGATCAAGGCCAAGCGCCTCTACCTGCTCAAGCGCCGTGCCGAAATGGGCGGCGACGATATCGTTGATGCCCGTCCTTATCGTGTAAGCGACGGGACCAACGCCGGCGAAGTGGCCGTCTCCCTGAAGTTCGGTGGTATCGGCCCCAAGAAGTTCTCCGCCGTCACGGCCGCCAACATCGGCAAGCAGATGGCCATCGTTCTCGACAACCAGGTGATTTCTGCTCCCGTGATTCGTGACCGTATCCCCAACGGCGACGCCCAGATTACCGGTCTTGACGACATGGCCGAGGCCAACCGTCTGGCTGTGGTTCTCCGTGCCGGCGCCCTCAAGGCCCCTATGAAGATTATCGAAAGCCGCAGCGTGGGTGCTACCCTCGGTGAAGAAAACATCGTCCAGGGCTTCGGTTCCGGTGCTATCGGCCTTATCCTCTGCTTGGTGTTCATGGTGGCCTACTACCGCCTGGGCGGCCTTATCGCCAGCTTCGGTATGGTTATCAACACTCTCGTGACCGCTGCCGTGATGTCCGTGTTCAATGCCACCCTGACTCTCCCGGGTATTGCCGGTTTCATCTTGGTGGTGGGTATGTCTCTCGACGCCAACGTGATTATTTACGAACGTATCCGTGAAGAACTGAAGAACGGCCTTACCGCCCGCGCCGCCGTGGCCAAGGGTTACGAGCGTGCCTTCAGCGCCATCTTGGACTCCAACTTGACCACCGTGCTTACCGGCCTTATCCTCTATAAGATCGGTACGGGTTCCGTGAAGGGTTTCGGTCTCACGCTGACTATCGGTATCTTGACCTCCCTCTTCTGCGCCATCACCGTGACTCGCGCTATCCTCGACTGGCGTCTTGCCAAGGCCGACCGTACCACTCTTTCCATTGGTAACGGTTTCAAGGCCATCAACGAGGCCAACCTCCAGATTATCCCCAACCGCCGTCGCTTCGGCCTGATATCTTGTATCCTTATTGTTGCAAGTATTGCCTGTGTCGCCGTCAAGGGATTCGATTTCAGCATCGACTTCACCGGTGGCCAGGTCTATACGGTTCAGTACCAGGATGACGGCAAGCACGAGAAGGACCTGAGCGGAGCTCTCTCTGCGGCAGGCATCGACGGTGCGAAAGTTCGCACCCTGGGCGGAACCTCTGCCAATTCCTACCAGATTAGCATGCGTGCCTCCGACGACGTGAATTTCGAAGACAAGATGGCCGAAGCCTTTGCCAAGGCGGGCCAGAAGTGCGAAATCGTGGCCAAGGACAACGTGGGCCCCACCATCGGTAAGGAACTCCGTTTCAACGCTATCTTGTCTGTAATTCTCGCCTGGCTCGGAATCATGCTCTATGTGTGGTTCCGATTCGGCAAGTTCGGTCTCGGCTTCGGTGTGGCGGCGGTGCTTGGCCTAGTCCACGACACCATCATCACTCTGGGCTTCATCTCCGCATTCAGCCTGTCCTTCGACGGAGCCCTGATTGCCTCGCTCTTGACCATGATTGGTTACTCCGTGAATGACACCATCGTGAACTTCGACCGTATCCGTGAAAATACCGCCGTGTTCGGCTCCGGCAACTTCGCAGAGACCATCAACAAGTCCCTGAACCAGTGCTTCAGCCGCACCATGGTGACATCCCTCACCACCTTGTTCGTGTGCGTGATCCTCGCCGTGAAGGGCGGTTCCTCCATCCGCGACTTTGGCCTGGTGCAGTGCTTCGGTATCCTCATCGGTACCTACTCTTCTGTGTGCATCTGCGCTCCCATCGTTCTCTGGTGGAGCAAGAAGTTCAAGAAGGGAGTGTAATACCTAAGTGTCATCCTGAGTGGCGAATGCCACGAAGGATCCAGTTCTGAATTTTTTCCCTGGCTTCGGCTGGGGATTTTTTTATATACAAAGGGGGAGGCCTCCCCCTGCTTGCAGCCTTGGCGATTAGGCGGGTGACAGTGTCATTGTCTGACGGCCTCGCCAAGTCTTCCAGCACCCCCTCTCCTAGGGGCTTCGCCCCTAAAACCCCTTAAAATAATCCGAGTCTCAAGGGCACAGTCGCCTGCAAAAAAGACCGTCGGTCGCAACTTCACTTTGTTCGTCGCTACCCTCCGGATTTTTTGCCTAGCAACTATGTCCTCTCGCCTCGAAAAATGAGTTCGCGATGCAGGAGGTTGCTCGGTCACGGCGTTCCCTCGCAACCACAAGCGGCTTTATAAAGATGTTTGAAAGATTTGTGAATTACTTTGAGTGTATTCTGATGTACATGCAGGCGTCAATAAGACATGACCACTCTTTTTCGCGGCAATTGTAATTGGAAAAAACAGAATCTGCATATGCTCTCTTACGAGGTTCGGTGGCGGGACTGCAGCCGTCACACGTAAAGTCGTTTTCCACATATTTCATACATTCGTTGTAAAGTTTTTCTCTAGATTCAGGTTCTGAGTAACTGTCGGAATCATTAGAATTGTTGTCAGAACAAGCAATCAGCGTTAATGAGAAAAACAACAAAAAGAAAAATTTTTTCATAGATTATCCTCTTATGATATTGCACTTTCCCGCGGCTCATAAGGTGCCCTTATAGGTTCGACCTTTTGAATATACACTCTTTTATTTGAAAGTGCAAGTGTTTTACCAACCCCTAGCCCCTAGATCCTAGCCCCTTTTTCTATATTTACCCCCGTTCGATAAAAGGGGGCGCCTATGCTCAAGTATTACAAAATCGAAGCCGGTCGCCTGGCGGTCGCACCCAACGAAGATGCCGCCGACATCGTGATGATGGGCTCCCTCAGCCAGGAACAGCGCAGCGTCCTGGTCAAGGAATACGAGATTACCGAACATACCATCGCCTCCGCATTTGACTCCGACGAGCTTTCCCGTATCGAATACGACGACGATTTCACCACCATCGTATTCAAGAAGCCTAAGAACTATTCCGCCGCCGACAACTTCCAGTTCCGGGTGGAGTCTTTCGGCATCTTCATCTTCAAGGACTGGGTACTGCTCCTGACGGACAGCGACATCCCGGTGATGGACGAAAAGCGTTTCTCGAAAATCGACAGCCTGAACACCTTCGTGCTGAAAGTCCTGAGCTACGCCATCTACCACTTCAACGAACACCTGAAAATCATCAACCGCATCAACGACGACTTGGAACAGCGGCTCAACACCTCCATGGAAAACAAGTACCTGCTTTCCATGTTCAGCCTGAACAAGGGCTTGATCTACTACGTGAGCGCCCTGAACAGCAACGACACCCTTTTGAAAAAGCTCCAGATGGGCCGCAGCCTCAACTGGACCGAGGCCGAACGGGAATTGCTGGAAGACATCCAGATTGAAAACGGCCAGAGCCTGCAACAGGCCAACATCTACGCGAACATCTTGACCTCTATGATGGATGCCCGCGCAAGCGTCATCAACAATAACTTGAACCAGTTGATGAAGAACTTGACCATCGTGACGATTTCCATATCGCTCCCGACGTTCTTCGCCAGTTTGTTCGGCATGAACGTGCAGCTGCCCTTCGGCATGAACGGGGACGCCACCGTGGGTTCGCCCATGACTTTCTGGGCCGTTATTGCCGTGTGTATCCTGTCGGTGGTGCTGTTCCTTGGCTTCTGGATTCGACGGAAATAGAGTTACAAGTTACTAGTTCTGAGTTACTAGGGCCACTGGCAGTTAAAAGCATGGCTTTTGACAAGAACTATCTTGATATTAGAAATCCTAGTAACTAGTAACTTCTAACTAGCCCGTAGGGCGTAACTGTGCCGCAGGCACTCAGTTTCCTCTATCGCTCATGCTGGCGAACATGGCGACAATCTCGTCAGTGAATTTGCTGTCGGGGAGCCCTTGCGCAATTTCCAGGGCCTTTTCCAGATGGTTCTGCGCTGTGGTCTTCGCCTTGTCGAATGCCCCCTTGACGCTCAGCTTTTCCTTGATTTGCGCAGGAATATTGTCTTCGGAGGCCCGCTTGATCAGGTCTTCCATTTCACGCCGTTCTTCAGCGGAACTGTTTTCGAAATAGTACAGCAGGGGGAGCGTTATGAGTCCGTTCGAAAGATCGGTAAACTTGGCCTTGTCCAGGTTCTTGGAACCGTAGCCGTAGTCCAGCAGGTCGTCGATAATCTGGAAGGCGATGCCGAAGTGGCTTCCCATTTCGGCGCATTTGTCCACCATAGGCTTGTCGAACCCGGCAAGAATGGCTCCGATTTTGGCGGCGGCGTTAATCAGGGCCGCGGTCTTTCCGTCGATAATCCGGTTGTAGGTCTCAAAGGAAAGTTGCATGTCGCCGCAGTGGTCCAGCTCCAGGATTTCTCCGGCAATCAGCTGGTCTGCCGCCTGGGAGAGGATTACGGGGATGTCCCGTTCCGCCTCTTCGATAACGCTCTGCATGGACTGGGAAAGCACGTAGTCGCCAATGAGAACGGCCACCTGGGTGCCCCATTCCTTGTGTGCCGTTTTTTGCCCGCGCCGGACTTCGGTGTCGTCGATGATGTCGTCGTGAACGAGGCTTGCGCTGTGCAACAGTTCAATGCCCGCGCAGGCTTGGGCCACTCGGTCAACGTCAACAGGAGATTTTCCACAGTTGGCAATAAGGCAAAGCAGGGTAGAGCGGATGCGCTTTCCCTTCTTCTGGAAAAGGGCGGCAAGTCTGTCCGAAATTCCAGCCGGGGCATTTTGGGCCACGTTCAAGATGACCTGCTCCGTCAGGGCGAGCTGGTCCTGGACCAGTTCGCGCGCCTGGCCCAGCACAGTCTGGAAGTCGGCCTTGTTCAGGTTCATGGCCTAGATGTCCAGGTCCTTCAGGACCTTGTAGGCGTTGGTTTCGATGAACTTGCGGCGGGGTTCCACGTCTTCGCCCATGAGCATGCTGAAAATCTGGTCGGCCAGCACGCCATCTTCCACGTAGCACTGCTTCAAGAAACGCCTGGATGGGTCCATGGTGGTTTCGTTCAGCTGTTCCGGGGACATTTCGCCAAGACCTTTGAATCGGTTGATGGTAACGTTCTTCTTGTCCTCGATTTCGGCCATGGCCTTGTCCTTGTCGTTTTCGTCGAAAAGGTAGCGTTCCTTCTGGCCCACTTTCAGCTTGTACAGGGGTGGCATGGCGAGGAAAATATGGCCTTCGTCAATGAGGGGTCGCATGTAGCGGAAGAAGAAGGTGAGTAACAAAGTTTGAATATGGGATCCGTCCACATCGGCATCGGTCATGATGATAATCTTGTGGTAACGGAGCTTCTCGATCTTGAATTCGGTGCCAATCCCTGTGCCGATGGCGTTCACCAGGTTCTGGATTTCTTCGGTGTCCAGCACGCGGTGGAGGCTTGCCTTTTCCACGTTCAGGATTTTACCGCGGAGGGGGAGGATTGCCTGGAATTCACGGTTACGGCCCATCTTGGCAGAACCACCTGCGGAGTCACCTTCCACGATGAACATTTCGCATTCCTTGGGGTCGCGGCTACTGCAGTCGGCCAGCTTGCCCGGAAGTCCACCACTTTCAAGGATGTTCTTGCGGCGGGCGAGAGTGCGGGCACGGTGGGCCGCTTCGCGGGCTACGGCGGCGTTATAAACCTTGTCGAGAATCACCTTGATGGCGGCCGGATTTTCCTGGAAGTATTCTTCCAGCTTGGCTCCGAAGGCGCTGTTCACGTAGCTTGCGATTTCGGAGTTGCCCAGCTTGCGTTTGGTCTGGCCTTCGAACTGGGGCTGGGAAACCTTGATGGCGATAACGGCGGTAAGGCCTTCGCGAATATCGTCTGCCGCAATCTGGATATCTTTTTTGCCCTTGGGCATTTCAGCGGCGAACTTGTTGATGACGCGGGTGAGTGCTGTCTTGAAGCCCGTCACGTGGGTTCCGCCATCGTAGGTGTTCACGTTGTTCACGAAGCTAAAGAAGTTTTCCTGGTAGCCGTCGTTGTACCACATGGCCACTTCCAGCGGGAACTGTCCGTCGGGGAGCACCAGGTGGATGGGCTCCTGGAAAAGGGGCGTGCGGTGTTCATCTACGTAACGCACGAATTCGGAAACGCCTCCCGGGAAGCAGAAGGTGTCGGACTGGATGTTTTCCGGGTCCCGTTCGTCGGTAAGGGTCAGGCGAAGCCCGCTCATGAGGAACGCCAGCTCGCGGAAACGGGTGGCCAGCGTGTCGTAAACATAAACGGTTTCAGTAAAGATGGAATCGTCAGGGTAGAATTCCACGCTGGTGCCTGTCGTTCCGTCCGACGGACCGACTTCTACCTGCGGGCCGCAGGGGATACCCCTGGAGAATTCCTGCTTCACCACCTTGCCGTCACGGCGGACCGTCACGATTAACTTGTTGGAAAGGGCGTTCACGCAGCTTACGCCCACGCCGTGGAGACCGGCAGAAACCTTGTAGGAATTGCTGTCGAACTTTCCGCCGGCATGGAGCTTGGTCATCACCACTTCGATGGTACCGATGTGTTCCTTGGGGTGAATATCGGTAGGAATACCGCGGCCGTTGTCGGTAACGCGGATGCCGTTGCCGGGCAGAATGGAAATTTCGATGTGGCTGCAGAATCCAGCCAGGGCTTCGTCCACGGAGTTGTCTACCACTTCCCATACCAGGTGGTGGAGACCGCGGATGTCGGTAGAGCCGATGTACATGGCGGGACGCACACGTACGGCTTCGAGGCCCTCTAGCACGGTAATGCTTGAACCGCTGTAGGCTTCTTCGGCCTTCTTCATTTCTTCAGATTCTTCTGCCATATTTCCTCTGAGGCATGCCGCCTCTTTTACTAAACTAGACAAAGCGGATGCCCTGGATTACAGGGCTTCCGAGCATCAAATTACACTTGTCAATTATAGCTTTTTTTTGCAAGAAAAGTTCGCTTTTCCAGGCGGAATTGTCCACCTTCAGGGAGAGAATTCCCTTCTTGATTTCAATGGGTTTTACGTGGGGGAAAATCAGGTCCCCGACCACCTCCCGGAACTTCTCCGAAAGGCTCTGGAACTGTATTTCGTCGGCCAGGTGGAACTTATCCAGAACGCGGCCCACAAGGAGCTCTACGTCCACCAAGTTGTGGCCCGTAAATTCTTTACGCTTGCGTTTCTGGATAGGCATGGATTTACACCAGCAACAGTTTCGACAGGGTGAATCCGCCAATCAGAATGCTGGTCATGCCCGCCACCACGGTGGCCTTGGTGCTCTTGCCCACGCCTTCGGCGCCGCTATGGGTGTAGTAGCCAAAGAAACAGGCGTAGCTAGAAATGAAGAACCCGTAAAGGGTGGCCTTGATAAGGCCCACCACCAAGTCCCAGTTGTGGTAGAACATGCGCACGCCGTAGAAGAACACGGACCAGGATACTTCCTTGTACAGGTGGGCCACTTCGTAACCGCCCACGATACCGATAAAGATACTGATGACGGTCAGCACCGGCAGCATGATGACGGTGGCGATAAGGCGGGGAGCCAACAGGAACTTGAAGGGGCTGAGCCCAAGCACCTTGTAGGCGTCAAGTTGTTCGGTCACCGCCATGGTCCCAAGCTCCGAACACATAGATGCCCCAATACGGCCCGCAAGGACCATCGCGGTGAGGATGGGGCAAAGCTCCACCATCACAGACTTGCCGACAGCCATGCCCACGAACATCATGGGAATCATGTCGCCGAACTGGTAGGCCAGCTGCCACGACATGATGGCGCCCGTGGCCATGGACGCTGCGAACACCACGGGGATACTGGTAATGCCCACCACCTGCATCTGTTCGACGGTAGTGTGGAAATTGGAAAATGCGCCGGGAATGTTCTTGAACAATTCCCACACGAACTTGATGTAGTTGATGACCGTGCGGAAAAACCTTCGGACGAACCGTCCCAAGGATTCCGCAGAATTGTTCAACACTTCGACCAATTAATCCCTACTTCTTTTTCTTGTTGTCCTTGGCGGCAGACTTTTCGTTCTTGGCGGGCTGATCCTTGGTGGGTGCGCTTATTGCCTGCTTAAAGAGTTTCATGTCGCTCAGGTACTTGATGGCTTCTTTCAGCTGTTCGTCCCGCTTCAGGGAGAATGCCGTGCTTACGGAATCGTTCACCATGGCGGTCAAAAGTTCCCGCTTGATGCCGTCCTTGATGTAGTCCTTGTTCTCGTCGAACTGGGCCTTGCGGCGCTCTTCCAGGGCCTTCTTCATGTCGGAAAGCCGTGCAGCCAGGGTGGAATCCGTAATGGTCTTGGAGCTGTCTCCCATGTAGTTCTGTTCCTGAATAATGCTCTTTTCCAGCTGGTCCACACCCACCAGGGCGTTGCTCTTCACCTTCATGAAGTTGGTGTCCTTGAGGCAGAAATCCTTGAACTGGGTGTACAGGGAATCGGGCACTTCCCAAGAGGCGTCCATCTTGACTCCGGACTTATCCAGTCCCGGACGGACCTTTACCGCAAACTTGAAGTACATGGCCATCCGCTCCTGCACCTGCACAACCCAGGGCATGGGAGAAAGTTCCACGTCCACGTCGGGAGTGATACCGCCGCCGCCGAACATCATGCGTCCATTGTGGGTGTAGAAGGTATCCACCTTGGCGGTGTCCTTCTTTGCGGTGTCGGCCTTGGCTTCGCCTTCGCCATCTTCAGCTGCATATTCCTCTTCCATGATCTTCAGGCCCTTGATTCCGTTCTCGGGCTTGTTGATGCAGCGGCCGAAGGGCAGGTAGTAGAAAGCCGTGGTGAGCTTCAGGGCGTTCCCCTGGTTGTCCAGCGGGAATATGGTCTGCACGGAACCCTTGCCAAAAGAAGTCTTTCCGATAATCAGGGCGCGGTCCCAGTCCTGGAGGGCACCGGACACGATTTCTGCCGCACTGGCAGATCCTTGGTTTACAAGCACCACCATGGGCATGTCGGGGTTCACGATACCGTCTTTGCGGGCGTGACTTTCAGTTTTCTGGGTGCGGCCCTTGGTGCTCACAATCACGTTGCCCCGTTTCAGGAACAGTTCGCTAATCTCGATGGCCTGGTTCAAGAGGCCGCCCGGGTTGTAGCGCATGTCCAGAATCAGCTTTTTCATGCCCTGCTTCTGCAAGCTCTTCAGGGCGTTTTCTACGTCGCTTAGGGTCTTGTCGCTAAAGGTGGCAAGCTTGATATAGCCGATATCGTTAGTGACCATCCCGTAATAGGGTACGGCATGAACCACGATTTCGGCACGGGTAATGGTAAAGTCCATCAGTTCGGGTACACCCTCGCGCTCGATAGAGACGGTCACGTCTGTGCCGATCTTTCCGCGAAGCTTGCTCACGGCGTCGTCCAGGGTTAGGCCCTTGGTGTCCTTGCCGTCGATTTTACGGATTCGGTCGCCGGCCCGGATGCCCAATCTGAAAGCGGGGGTCCCGGAAAGGGGAGAAATCACGGTGAGGATGTTGTCACGGAGGCTGATGGTGATGCCCACGCCGCCGAACTTTCCTT
>JAEDLI010000080.1 GCA_016295375.1 Fibrobacter sp.
TCGGTACCGCCGCTGGCCAGATCAAGACCGGTTCTCTCTCCCGTACGGACCGCGTTTGCAAGTACAACCGCCTCCTCCGCATCGAAGAAGAACTCGGCAAGGCTGCCGTGTACGCCGGTGACCCGCGCAAGGCTTGCAAGGCCCCTGCCAAGGCTTGCAAGAAGTGCGGCTGCAAGAAGGCCTAATCAGGCGAGAGTCGCGACGGCAAGCTCGCTTGCCGGCATGACCGAGCCGCAAGGCCTGCGCTACGAAGTGGCGCAACGCCAAGTA
The DNA here is from genome assembly GCA_016295375.1 of Fibrobacter sp. GTDB lineage: Bacteria > Fibrobacterota > Fibrobacteria > Fibrobacterales > Fibrobacteraceae > Fibrobacter. Next base: position 271 of record JAEDLI010000080.1, read on the forward strand.
ATTTCTTAAACCATTAGAACTTACTGAAAGAGGGTTCCGCTTTTGCGGACCCTTTTTCTTATGCACAAAAAAAAGACCGCGCCTTGAAGCACGGTCTAATTAAAAGTTGTTGTTTTTAGACAATCATTTCCATGACGGCAGGGATGATGGTGCAGACCACAACCCAAGGATAGGAGAGGGCTCCTTTGAGCCAGCCGGTTGTTTGGACCTTGTTGGTGTCGAAAGAAATCCGCTGCGTATTGCTCTGGGCGGTTTTGACGGACTGGTGGAGGGAATCCTTGAGGTAGACGACAGACAGGTCAAACTCGCGTTTGCTCTCCTGTGCAGAGCCTACCATCTGTAAAAACTTGTCACTCATAGAGTTGGCTTGCAATCCTGTTTGTTTGCTGCTCCAAATATAGTAAAATTTTGAGAGTTTCAAAGGTTTTTTGTTGTTTTTTGTTTACAAATGAGGTTTTGTGTGAAAAAACGCACAATTCCTCAAATTTCCTGTAAAAAAAAGCTAATTTAATTCCGATAAGGGTTACATACGTAATCCAAAAGGAGTTTTATGAACTTGATGCGTTATTCTTTCGGACTTGCTGTAGGTGCCGTTTTGGTTGCTTGCGGTGGCAATAATCCGCAGCCGGTGGTGGAACCCGCCGAGCCTGTTGCCGCCCCTGCTCCCCAGGTTTCCCTGGACAGTGCCGTGGACCGCTACAGTTATGCTTTGGGTATGGACTTGGGGAAGGCTATCGCCAACATTAATGTCCCTGTCAAGATGGACGTGTTGATGATTGCCCTCCAGGATGAAGTGGACCCCGCTCGCAAGGTTTTGCTGTCGGATTCCGCTTCGGAATCGGCCCTGCAAGACCTGCTGCTCCGCATGCAGAAGCAGAAAGAGGACGACGAGAAGGCTGCCGCCGCCAAGGCTCTGGAAGACCAGGCTGCATTCCTCGCCAAGAACGTTTTGGATTCTACCGTAAAAGTGACGCCCAAGGGCGTGCAGTACCGCGTGCTCAAGGCCGGTACGGGAATTTCTCCCAAGGTGACGGACAAGGTCCAGGTGCATTACATCGGGGCTTTGTTAGACGGTACCCAGTTTGATAACAGCGTCAAGCGTGGTGAACCTCTGGAGTTCCCCGTAGGCGCGGTCATCGAAGGCTGGCAGGACTTGCTCCAGGTCATGAAAGAAGGGGACAAGGTGAAGGCCTGGATTCCCAGCGCCCTGGCCTATGGCGAAGCTGGTGTTCCGCCTACCATTCCGGGCAATGCACTCCTGATTTTTGAAGTGGAACTGTTGAAGGTCTATGCCGAAGTTCCGCCTGTGGATTCTACGGCTGTTCCGGCTGACAGCGCCGCAGCGGCTCCTGCTGATTCTGCTGCAACGTCAGCCACAGCTCCTGCCGTAGCACCAGCAGACACGACGAAGGCTGCGCCTTCTAAGCCTGCCGCAGCTCCTGCTGCTGCTCCTGCAGATACGGCAAAGACAGCTCCTGCCGCAAAACCTGCTGCAGCACCTGCTGATACAGCAAAGGCTGCTCCGGCCAAGCCTGCCGCCGCTCCCGCTGCTGAGGCTAAGAAGCTCGAAGCCAAGCCAGCCGCGAAGGCAACTCCTGCCGCAAAACCTGCTGCAGCACCTGCTGATACAGCAAAGGCTGCTCCTGCCAAGCCTGCCGCCGAGCCGGCTGCTAAGCAATAGGTCGCAATAAACAGGTTTTAATAAAGACGCGGGTCACCCTGCGTCTTTTGTTATAAGCAGGATTTGTTATTTTTTGAACCATGAGCAATACGGTGTCCGATTTTTATTCCCAGCATTTCGAAGTTTCCGGGTTTATCCGGGAAGTCTTCGGCTATATGGATCGGTTCAAGGGCCAGCTCTTTGTATTGAAGATTGAAGACGGCCTTATGGACCACCCGCTGTTCCCTGTGCTCATGCGGGATATCGCCCTGCTGCACAAGGCGGGAATCCGAATCATTATCGTGCCGGGAACCAGGAACAGCATTGACGCCCAGCTGAAGGCTTGGGAAATCGAGTCCAAGTTCGAAGGCGGCGTGCGGCTTACCAGCGAAGAGGCCTTGCCCCTGATAGAGCAGGCGTCTTTGGGTGTTGCCCAGAGGATTATGAGCCACCTGACGGCTAGCGGCCTGAGCGGTATCCAGGGAAACTGGGTGCTGGCCCGGAGTCTCGGGGTCATCGAAGGTGTCGATTACATGCGGACTGGCCGGATTGAACGGATCCAGCGGGACATTCTGGAGCAGCTTCTGAACGAGAAGTTCGTGCCCATTATTCCGCCTATCGGCTGGAATAAGCTTGGCCAAGCCTACAACATCAGTTCTACGGAACTGGCTACGGAACTCTGCAAGTACATTCAGGTGGGCAAGCTGTTCTTTATCGGCAGCGAGAACGGTATCAAGCTAGAAGGCCTTGCTACCGGCAAGAACACTAAGTATCTAGAACCAACGGACAGCGGTGTGATTTCGGCCCTGGATGTGGACCAGGCCAAGGAACTTCTGGAACTGAACGCCGACAAGCTGAACTTTGCCCAGAAAGATTACCTGCAGAATGCCATCAACGCCTGCGAGGCCGGAGCGAACCGCGTCCACTTGCTGAGCGGCGAGTTCCAGGGCAGTGTGCTGCAAGAAGTATTTAGCGCCAGGGGTGACGGAACCATGGTCTATGCAAACCAGTATTCCAGCATCCGGCCCGCCAACATGGAAGACATTCCCGATATCTTGCGGATCATGCAGGACTATATCGCAAAGGGTTACCTGGTGCCCAGGACCCAGGAGAGCATTTCCGAAAAGCTCAAGGACTATGTGGTGTACAGCATCGACAACAGCATCCACGGCTGTGGCGCCCTCCACGAGTTCGAAGACGGCATGGCCGAAGTGGCCGCCATTGCCGTGGCCGCCAACTACCGCAAGTCCGGTATCGGAGATGCCATTGTGCGGCACTTGATTTCGGTTGGCCGGATGAAGGGCTACAAGAAGCTGTTCCTGCTCACTACCCAGGCTTTGGACTGGTTCTACCCCTTCGGATTCGAAGACGGCTCCGTAGAGGATCTGCCGAGGAGCAAACGGGAACATTACAACACCAAACGGAAATCACGTATCTTGGTTATGCCGCTGGACAAGTGACGCCCATTCGACAAGCTCAGGGCAGGATCCGCGTCATCCTGAGCGAGATGCCGCGAGGCATCGAGTCGAAGGATCCAGTAAAAGGTGAATATTATGAATACATTGGAAGCCATGCGTACACGACGCAGCACCCGCAAGTTCAAGGCGCAACCTGTGGAAATGGAAAAGTTGCAGGCCATTGTGGAGGCGGGCCAGTTCGGGCCTACCGGCGGCAATGCCCAGACGAACCACTTTTTCGTGATTTCGGATGCGACCGTAATCGCTAAGCTCAAGGAGCTGGTTCAGGCCGCATTTGCGAAGATGGAACTTCGCGAAGACCTGTACAAGAGCCTCAAGAATTCCATCACCCTTGCCCGGAAGGGCAACTACTCGTTCTGCTATACGGCGCCGGTACTTATTGTGGTAGCGAACCAGAAGGAATACGGCAACAACATGGCCGACGTGGCCTGCGCCGTAGAAAACATGATGCTTGCGGCCAACGAGCTGGACCTAGGTAGCTGCTACATCAACCAACTCAAGTGGCTGAACGAAGACCCGACGATTTTGGAATACTTGCGCGGTCTCGGCTTGCGTGAAGATGAGCGGGTGTATGCTTCTGTCGCCGTTGGTTACGCCGACACCGAAAGCGGCCTCCCGAATCGAAACGAGTCTCCTCGCGTCGGCAACGAAGTGGTGTACGTATAAATTAGCATATTACCGCCAGAAGTTGCCCTTGTTTAGATGGAATATTGAATTTTAAGTGATAGCGGGAACCGATTGGTTCCTGTCCCCTATCGCTTCGCTCCAGGGTCTAGGATGACGTTCAGAGGAGCGCGTTAGGGAGCGTCGCGCCGTGCGGCGAGACGCGTAGCGGCTCGATGAGCCTCCGAGATTACGAGGGGGCGAGCAGAGCCCGACCTAGCCCCTTTTTCGCAGGCTTTTCGGGAACTGGGGCTAGGGAACGCCCGATTAAAAAACTTGCGAGGCAATTTTTCAGGCAAAAATTTTATCTTTATCGTGAATAGTTATGTCTGAAAATGTAAGTGACAACAGGAATTTTGAAAGCCGCCAGGTGCCAAACGACCTGGAGGCGGAGCGCTTTTTGCTGGGCGGCATCCTCCGTGACCCGGAAGTCATGGGGACCGTCATCATGGTGGTTATCGAAGAGGACTTTTTCTACTACGAACGGCACAAGCTCATTTGGCGCGGCCTGAGCGGGCTATACCGCAAGGGTACTCCCATCGACCTTCTGACCCTTTCGACGGAACTGGAAAGCTACGGCAAGCTCGCCGAGGCGGGCGGCCGGGAATATCTTTTCGACCTGATGGAGTCGGTGGCGTCTTCGGCCAACGTGGAGTGGAACCTGGAGCACCTGAAGAACAAGTCCACCCTGCGCAAGATGATCAAGTCGGCCTCGGAGACCATCAAGAAGGCAATGGACCCCTCCTTCAATCCGGACGACGTGATCCAGGATGCGGAGAGGGACATTTTCGCCATCGCCGACAAGCAGGTGAAGGGTTCGGTGAAGCCCATCGAGAATTTCGTTTCGCCCTTGCTGGAGCGGCTCAATAACCGCAAGGACGGCATCACGGGAATCCCCACGGGCATCAAGGAACTGGACGAGCTGACCAACGGCCTCCAGAATTCGGACCTGATTATCTTGGCGGCCCGTCCTGGCGTGGGAAAGACCTCTTTTGCCCTGACCATCGCGGCCAATGCCGCCATCGACTACAACAAGCATGTGGCCTTCTTTAGCCTGGAAATGGACGGCATGCAGCTGGCACAGCGTCTGCTTTGCTCCAGGGCCGAGGTGGACCAGTCCAAGCTCCGCAACGGCAAGCTGAACCGTGACGAGATGAACAAGATTATCGCGAAGGTGGCTCCCATCAACCAGTCCCCGCTGTATGTCGATGACAACGCCGACCTGGGTATCATGGAGCTCATGAGCAAGGCCCGCCAGCTCAAGCACAGGGGCCAGCTGGACCTGCTGGTGGTGGACTACCTGCAGCTGATGAAGACCGGCAACGAAGAGAACCGCGCGGTGGCTATCGGCAATATTTCTCGCGGACTCAAGATTCTGGCCAAGGAACTGCATATTCCGGTGATTGCCCTTGCACAGCTGAGCCGAAAGGTAGAAGAGAAGGGCCGTGACCGGCCTCAGCTCAGTGACCTTCGTGAATCGGGCTCTATCGAACAGGATGCCGATATGGTCTGGTTCGTGGAACGTGCTTTTGTGCGGACCCACAAGGAAGAGGACAAGTTCAGTGCGGAACTGATTGTGGCCAAGCACCGTAACGGTTCGGTGAAGGACATCCCCATGACCTTTATACCGGAATACACCACATTCTACAATGCTTCGCCAGACGGTGGCGACGAGGGCGTCGACCAGCCGTACTCTTACGACGATTACGGTGGCGGCTCTGAACCCGTTGGCTTTGGAGATTTCGGCCCGTGATTCTGCTCAGCCCTATCATTTGGATCGGTAAGGTCATTGTCCAGGGTATCGCCAGCGTCGGCGAGATCGTGTGCCTGCTGCTTTCGACCCTGAAGCAGCTGCCCCACGTGTACAAGAACCCGGACCTGATCGTGAAGCAGATGATTTCCATCGGCGTGTCGTCTCTGCCCCTGCTTTTTGTGACGTCAATCTTTACGGGCATGGTGGCTACCATCATGGCGGAGTTCGAGTTTCACAACCTGGTGTCGGACAAGTTCGTGGGGACTGCCGCCTGCAAGATGGTGCTGATCGAGCTTGGACCCCTGCTGACCGCCATCGTGCTGGCGGGCCGTGTAGGGAGTGCCGTGGCCGCAGAACTTGGCTCCATGAAGGAGAAAGAGGAACTGATGGCCTACACGGTGCTTGGGCTTGAACCGTATCGCTATCTGGCCTTGCCCCGGTTTGTGGCCTTCATTACCATGATCCCTTGCCTTACCGCCATTTCTAACGCGCTTGCCCTGATTGGCGGCTGGATCGTGTGCGTGCTCGCCCTGGATATTACCACCTACACCTACTATACGGGTATGCAGTACCTGTTCGATTCCATGGATTTGTGGGCGGGTATTATCAAGTCCTTTGTGTTTGGAACCCTGATTTTTGCGCTGGCCTACTACAACGGAGTGAATGCGAAGCCCGGCGCCCGCGGCGTGGGCCTTGCTACCATGAACGTGGTGGTGTCCAGCTGCCTCATGATTTTGATTGCGGATTTTGCCCTGGATGCGGTGATGTTCTTCTAGGATATAGGTAACGTTATGCCCAATGTAAAGATTGACCCGAACGATATTGCCATTCGCCTGAAGGGGCTTCGGAAGTCCTTTGGCGCTCAGACCGTCTTGGAAGACGTGAATTTGGATATTCGCCGTGGGGAGACCATGGTGATTATCGGTAAGTCCGGCGGTGGAAAGTCCGTGATCCTGAAGCACATGATTGGGCTTTTGCAGCCCGACGGTGGCGAGGTGTCGGTAGATGGCGTGACCATCAGTACGCCCAAGTTCTTCGATACCCATACCATCCGCCGCAAGATGGGCATGCTTTTCCAGATGGGTGCCTTGTTCGACTCCATGACCACCGGCGAGAACATCGCCTTTGCCCTGCGGGAACACCATCCGGAGCTTTCCGAGAGGCAGATCCAGAACGTGGTTACCGAAAAGCTCAAGATGATCAACCTGGTGCCGGAATTCCGCACCAAGATGCCCTCGGAACTTTCGGGCGGTATGAAAAAGCGTGTGGCCCTTGCCCGTGCCATCGCCTTGAACCCTGAAATCCTTCTGTACGACGAACCCACCACCGGTCTGGACCCCATTACCAGTGACGTGATCAACGACCTGATTCTGGACATGCAGAGCAAGCTGGGCGTTACTTCCGTGGTGGTGACCCACGACATGGTGAGCGCCTTCAAGGTGGCGGACCGTATCGCCATGCTCTATAACGGCCGAATCATCGAGGTTGGAACGGTGGACGAAATCAAGAATACCGCGAACCCCTACGTGCACCAGTTCATTACCGGTCAGCGGAAAATGTCTGTGGAAGGGGAACCGCAGGAATAGGTTCCTTTTACAGATAACTGTTAATGCGTTAGGTGCATAATCACGGGCCGGTTCTTGCCGGCCTCTGTTTTATGGATGGTAAGCTTGCCCGTGCTATCAAAGCTGAACTGTTCGCCTACACGTTCGCCGTTTACGAAGGTGAGGCTATCTCGTAGGACACCGCTTTTGTACCAGTTGCGTAAAATTCCGTTCCGCTTGCCCTCTTTCCAGAAGGCTTCGCTTGCAAGTTTTCCGCCTAGGCTGTCGGGGTAGAAACTCCGGCTTATGGCAATCTCGCCGTTTTCCCAGATTTCTTCGTAACGCAGGTCGTGCCCTTTCTTGTAGTACCACAGGGTGGCCCCCTTGACGGTGCGACCCAAGACGGCGCTGCTGTCCAGGGTTCCGCCAGGAACACCCGCTACAAAGGATGTCTCGGCACAAATCATCCCGTAGTTGTATTCGCACTGGCCGTATCCGATTCCCGTCCCGTTCACGAACTCGCTTTCGATTACAAGGTGCAGGTGGCCGTCGTCCAGCCGCCAGACGGAATCTCTCGCTCCCATTTTCCACCGTTCCCGTCTGTAGGGGAGTAACCCGTCTTCGGAAGGAAGGTAGAATTCACGAGGGCCATCCAGCACACCGTCCGTGTAACCTTCTGTAACAAGCCAGGAATTCTTTTCGTCTGCAGCGTAGGTGATTTGCGGACCGTTAAATACTCCGTATCGGCAGCTCGTGGAATGTCTTCGTTTTCCGTTCTCGTAATACTCCACGATGATTCCCACACTGTCGCCACCATGGCAGCTGTTTTCTTCTTGGATCTTTCCGTTCTTGGACCATTTTTTCCACACGCCTACGGTGTCGCCCTTGTCGTTGTAATGCTCCTCGAAGGCCTTGTTGCCGTTGTAATGAAACCCTTCCCAGTCCCCTACGGGGTGGTCGTCTTTGTAATAACGGACCGCTTCCACTTTCTTGTCGCCGTAATAGCTGGTCCATTTGCCTTCGCGCTTGCCCTTTTTGTACTGGCCTATCATAACCACGTTACCAAGCCCGGTCCAGCGCTTGATTTCGCCGTGGGGGACATTGTCCTTGTAAGGGATTTCGAATTCCTTGATGCCGTTGTTGTACCACTCGTTCCGCTTCAAGATTTCGCCATCGGGGTACACCCATACGGAGGTCTTCTTGACCCCGTTGGCGTGGCGCTCCACCACCTGTTCTTCGGCTCTTTCTACGGTGCAGCCGCAAAAGAAGGCGAAAACACAAAAAAAGGTGGCAAAATGGAGGAATCTCATGGCATTCAAGGTAGAAAAAAGGTAATTTCTTTTTGTGGAAGAATTGAAAAACAAGTCTATCAAGGAAACTTTCCGCTCCAAACTGAAAACTCCCTGGGTGTGGATGGTGGTGGCCCTGACGGTAGGGCTCACTGTCTTGTTTTCCCTTTCCCAGAAACCCCAGATGGTCCTTTATTCCCAGTACATCAAGTCCCTTTCGGATTTTCAGCTGCTGGATGCCAGGCTTTCAAAGGATATGGAACGTGCCCGTAGTGGTTATGGTTTGGACACCATGAGAATCTTGTCCGAGACCATGACCCTCAGGGAAATGGCGGTATCCTTCGCCCGCCAGATGGACGAGCTGCAGGGGTTCGGTTTTGAGCGACCGAGTTCTGCTTTGGTAAGCCGTTTCGAGCGGGAGGTCTTGGGCAAGGTATCTACGGCCCGGCGCTACCTGACGGTCAGGACCCAGTGGCTGAGTTCCTGGCAGCAACTGTCCTATGCGGTAAACAGCCTGCCCGACAACCAGGAATACGTGGTCCGGGAACTTCTGGATTCTGCTCGCGCCGGGTTCCCGGTGGTGCGGCCCGAAGGACTTGGGCTTCCGGATAGTATGGCGCACCAGCTGGACATGCTGCTGAACATCAACGTGGATCTTTCCCATGCTTGGGCCCGCATCGACAACGATGCCGCCATGCTGAACAGCGAGGAACTCATACAGTTTTTCCAGATGGAACGGCTAAACGAAATCGCCCTGAACGCAAAGATTCCCCTGGTCTTCTATTTCTTGACCTTGGTGCTTCTTTTAGCTACATTTTTCTTCATGTTCCGTTCCAAGCAATAGTTTTCGATGCCCAGATTTCGTTCAAGACGCTCTATCTATTTCAATTTTGCCTTGCTGTTCTTGTTGGCGGTGGTCTGGTGCGTGTCCTACGCAGGGCCTGTGTTGCAGAGCTTTTTCAAGGAAGAACACCTTTTTTATGGCCGGGTCTCCTATGCCGCTATCCCCAGCGTCTTTGGAGGCAGCAACGTTCCGTTTTTGGACAAGACTTTCTTTAGGATAAACGGCGACGACAGCGCTACCTTTGTCCTGTACGCGTCAGAAGAAATGCTGGACGAAATGTCGGATTGGTTCAGCTTTGCCGCTATCAACGTGGGGGATGTTCCCCTGGAAATCAGCGCCGTCAGGCTATCCGACAACCGCTATATCGTCAAGTCTTTGGCCTCGACCTACGGTGAACTGGATTGGGAAACAGTGTCGGAATACCAGCTGGTCAATTCCCTGATAGCCCTTGGAATCATCGGGGTCTGTTCTGTTGGTTTCCTGATATTCTTTATCCTCGCCATAAGAAACAAAAGATGAGACCTCTTTGGGTGCTGTTGTTTGCCGTATCCCTGGCCCTTGGGGCTAGTCGGGATTCCTTGGCGGTTTCGGTTCTGCCGACAAGAGCTGCCGGCGCTGTTTTGCGGGTACCTGTCGGAATCTGGTGGCCTGAATACGAATCAAAGGCCAAGGTCAAGGCATCGTTTCCTGGACATGCGGCGAAAAAGAATGTGGTGGTCTGGTTCCACGGAGGCATGACCAGTCGCAATTGTCAAAAGGGGTTGGTGGCGGGGGAGGCCTTTTCGGATATTTTCCCGGATGTGGTGGTATTGAGCGCTTCGGCCTGCAAGGAAAACCATTGGGCGACGGAGGTGATGGTTTCTGCGGTGGATGCGGCTTTGGATTCTGTTGCCAGGAGGCGGAGAGGTTTTGTAGAAGAGGTCTCCCTTGTGGGGGTCTCTGACGGAGCTATCGGGGTTCTGGTTTATTCCATGTACGGAAAACGCCGGGTGAAAAACCGGCTTTTGGTGAGTTCCTATGGCAAACTGTTGGGGGAGGCCCCCGCTGTTGCGGCATTTCCTAAGATGAACTCTGGAAGGTGGCGTTTTTTGCAGGGCGGTGCCGACAGGCTTTATCCTCCGTCGGAAACAATCCCCTGGATTCAGGATTTTTGCAGGAATGTGGGGGCGGACTGCGACCTGAGGTATGACACCTCTGGCGAGCACGACTGGAGCTACTGGCAAGATCACCACTTGGATTGGATTCTTGAGGCGTTTTTGCGCAAAACCCCTTGACAAAAGGGACTTTTTTTTCAAAATTTGGTGCACCACGCGGATGTGGTGGAACTGGTAGACACGCTAGATTCAGGTTCTAGTGCTCGCGAGGGCATGAAGGTTCAAGTCCTTTCATCCGCACTGAAGGCCCGCTGACTTATGCCAGCGGGCTTTTCTGTTTTCTTCTTTCTGTTGATAACACCAGCATCGTCATGCCCGGCGAAGGCGGGCATCTACTGGCGAGATCTGTGTATGGATCCTCGCCTACGCGAGGATGACGTTCCTCGAACCTGATTCCTACATTTCAGCTCATGATTCTAGACGAAATT
>JAEDLI010000158.1 GCA_016295375.1 Fibrobacter sp.
TTTGTTATATTGTACACCATGAACAAGATTCTTTTTGCCCTTTTGTTTTGTGCGGTGGCCGTGTTTGCTGCCGGCGACAAGGCTGCTGGTGCTGCTGCCGCGAATGGCGCAAAATCCGTGCCTGCCCCAGTTGCGACTGATTCTGTTGCTGCTGTCTCGGCCGATACCTCTGTCGAAATGTCCGCCCCCCAGGAGACCTGCGGAGAGTTCAAGTCGGAAATTGCCCACAGGGACAGCCTGATGGCTGTTGCGGACAGTTCCTGCTCGGTGGAAAAGGATTCCCTGCGTGCCGCCCTCAACTCGGAGCAGGCCAAGACAAAGAACTGGGAACGGAGTTACGAGACCATGAAGAAGAGCAACGAAACCTGCGCCCGAGCCCTGAGCGTTTCTATCGAGGCCAACGAGAAGAGCAAGGAAAAGGAAAAACAGTCCAAGAGCCAGGCCGCCATGATGACCAGTTCCTCCTTTATGGGTGGGCTTGCCGTCGGTATGCTCCTTTTCTGGCTGATTTTTGACTAGGGGCGTTGACAAGATGAAGCGGCTCCTGCTGATAGCGACGTTTTTTGCCTCTACGGTGGCGGCACAGGTTTTCCAGAAGGGGAACGTGCTTACGCCCGTGGCGACCCTGCAGATGGCCGCTCCAGAAATTTCCGCCTACATGCCCGAAAAAAAACTGTTCTTTGTGGTGGGTGGCGATAAGCTCATCGAAATGGTGAGCTTTGCCGACGAGAAGAACCCCAAGGTGGAAAGCCGCCTGCAGCTGGACGGCCCCGCTACCAGCGTGACGGTCCACGGCGACCTGGTGGCCGTTTCTATAACGGCAGAACCCGACCATGGCCTTGGACAAGTGCAAATGTTCCGCTATGCCGAGGGACTGATTCCCGTGGCATCTGCCCAAAGGCTCTGCCACCTGCCTGACATGGTGACCTTTACCCCCGACGGAAGCAGGATTCTCGTGGCCTGCGAAGGCACGCCCAGCGCGGACTATAACGAAGATCCCGAAGGCGGCGTGGCCATCCTTTCCGTTGAACACGGTGCAAGCCTCAACGATTACAAGCTGACGCCCAAGGTTCTGGATTTTAAGGGGCTGGATTCCTTTGCGCTCCGCAAGAAGGGCGTGCGCAGCCCCGGCCTGCATGGGTTTGTGCGTTCCATAGAACCGGAATACATCACGGTTTCCAAGGATTCCAAGTGGGCCTGGGTGAGCCTGCAAGAAAACAACGCCCTTGCTTATGTAGATATTGCCGCCGAGAAGATTGTGGACGTTTTCCCCTTGGGTTACGTGGACCATTCCAAGCCGGGTTTCGGGCTGGATGTCAAGAAAGACGAGAAGGTCAAAATCAAGAACTATCCTATTCGTGGGCTCAGGCAGCCCGACGGCGTGGCCTCTTTTGCCGTAGGCGGCAAGACCCTGGTGCTCACCGCCAACGAGGGCGCCTCCGTGAACGATTACAAGGCCTGGACCGACGAAGGGACGGTCACGGACCTGCTGGCCGACGAACGCCTGGACCGCACCGTCTTTAACGACGACGTGGCCCCGCACCTGAAAAAGTTCACGGTAAGCCTGCTGGAACGTTGCGACCAGCAAGGGCCCGACGAAGTTCCCGGCGGCAAGTGCCCCTACGTTTACGGCTTCGGCACCCGCTCCGTCAGTCTGTTCGACGGCGAGACCGGCAGGCTCCTGTGGGACAGCGGCGAAGAAATGGAACGTGCCTTCGGGAAACTCGCTCCCGACTATTTCAACTGGAATTCCAAGAAGGACAAGGTCAAGATGGATAGCCGTAGCCCCAAGAAGGGCTGCGAGCCGGAAAACGTGACGGTGGGCGAGGTGAACGGCAAGCGCTACGCCTTCGTGGGGCTGGAACGCTCTAGCGGAGTGGCGGTCTTTGACCTCACAGGCGTCGATGCATCGGCACGAACCGCCCCCAAACTGGTGGACCTTTACTTTGACCCCAAGGACCGCGGCCCCGAAGGCCTGCTGTTTATTCCGGCCGACAAGAGCCCCATCTACGGCCAGGCCCTGCTTGTTGTAGGTTACGAATTCAGCAAGACCCTGACGGTGTACCGGGTGAAATAATTTGGATTTTGGGGTTTTGAATTTGATTGAATTTGGGCGCTTTTTTACAAAAAAGATGTTTTTTTAGTAAGATTCTGTGCGATTTGCCCGTTTTTAAGTTATTTTAATGGTATAGAAGAGTTTTTGCTCTTGTTCTCTAAACGAAATCTAGACAATTTCCCTGAACGAGGACAAGGCAGACGCTCACGTAGATGCGTTTTGACAGCCGCCCTTAAGCGGCATGTTTGGGCGTGTTTCGACAACATACATTGTCATTGCGACCCTGAACTTGTTTCAGGGGAAGCAATCTCGGTGTGTGATTTGTCGCCCGTTTGGGGCGTGGGTCGTTTGCGTTTATCGTTCAGAGGCAGTCTAG
>JAEDLI010000081.1 GCA_016295375.1 Fibrobacter sp.
AACTCCTGACCTCCTGCATGCCATGCAGGCGCTCTACCAACTGAGCTATAACCCCGAAAGGTGAGCCAAATAGAGAAATTTATCTGGCTCTTGTCAAGGGGGAGGGCCATCTTTTTTTCAAAAAAGGCGAAAGTTACTAGTTCTAAGTTCCTAGTTACTAGAATTGCCCCCAAAAAAAGCAATTTTTTGGGAAATCTTCTAGTAACTATTAACTAGTAACTAGGAACTCGTAATTGCGCTGCGGTTGCAGCCGCAATTACGCCTTTTCGATGGTCACGCTTTCGATAATCACGTCGTCGAAAGGACGGTCGCTACGGTCCGTCTTGACTCCGGCGATTTCGTCCAGGACCTCAAAGCCCTCGTAGAGCTGGCCGAACACGGAGTAGCCGTCGGCAGGGCCGGGGCCCACCTGGTCGTGGTCCAAGAAATGTACGTCGTCGCCATGGACGATGAAGAACTGGCTGCCGATGGAGTTGGGCATGGCGGTCTTTGCCCAGCTGAGGGCGCCCCGCATGTGGGAAAGGCAGGGGTCGTACTTGTCGCCGATGGTGGTGCCCGGGCCCTTGGCGGAGTGTCCGCCGGTGCCGTTCCTGTTGGTGAAGTCGCCGCCCTGGATCATGAAGTCCTTGATGATGCGGTGGAAGGGAGCGCCGTCGTACTTGCCCTGCTTGGCAAGTTCGATGAAGTTGGTGGCGCATTCGCCCACCCGTTCTTCGAAGAGGCGGAGCTTCATGGTGCCGTGATTGGTTTTCATGATGGCGATAGTTTCGCCTGCCTGGGGTTTATCGAGCTGGTTGAACATGGGAACTCCGAAAAGTGGTTAGTGGTTAGTTCATTGTAAAATGCAGAACTGTCTTTGTATATATATACAATTATTGAGGTGTGTAATTGAATCTTTTTTTGTGAAAACGGCAAAAAAAGCTAGATTCTCCTAAACACGAATCACTAATCACTAGCCACTAGTCATGAAAGACAACTGCAAAAGACTTCAAGAACTCCTCTCGGCCCAGGCTATGGAATTTGCCTTGGACGAGATGGCTGCAAAGATTGCAAAGATGCACCCCAGTGCCGACAACATGATTGTTCTCGGCATGGCAAGCCGCGGGATTCCCTTGGCTCAAAAGCTCAGCAAGCGCTTGAGCGAAAAGTTCGGGAAACCCATCGAGACCGGCAGCCTGGACGCCACGTTCTACCGCGATGACTTCCATTACCGCAAAAAACTGGGCTCTACGGAAATGCGTTTTACCGAGATGCCCGCTAGCGTAGAGGGCAAGGTGGTGATTTTGGTAGATGATGTCCTCTATACAGGCCGTTCCGTTCGGGCGGCATTGCAGGCCATTTTGGACTTTGGACGCCCATCGGTGGTTCGGCTCTGCGTTCTGGTGGACCGGGGCCACAGGGAACTCCCCATTGCCCCCGACTGTGTGGGACTCACCGTTGAAACAGCACAGAACCAGGAAGTCCGGGTGAACATCGAACCCATTGACAATGAAAATTCCGTCTATCTCGTAGAAGTGGAGGCTTAGCTTGAGCGCACTTGAAATTAAGCACCTGTTTGGACTGCGCGGCGTATCGAAACAAGACATTCGCCTGATTCTCGACCACGCGAAACAGTTTAGAGAAGTCCTTGAACGCCCTGTGAAAAAGGTGCCGAGCCTTCGGGGCATGACGGTGGTGAACCTGTTCTTTGAAAATAGTACCCGCACCCGCACCAGCTTTGAACTCGCTGAGAAAAGGCTTTCGGCCGATACGGTGAACTTTACCAGCAGTAACTCCAGCGTCAAAAAGGGAGAGACCCTGGTAGATACCCTCCGCAACATCGAGGCCATGAAAATCGATATCGTGGTGGTCCGCCACAAGGGGACGGGGGTTCCGAAGTTTTTGGCCGACAACAGTAAGGCCATCATCGTGAATGCCGGAGATGGCGCCCACGAGCATCCGACCCAGGCGCTTCTAGATATGCTTACCGTAGAAGAAAAGCTTGGTACTCTTGAAGGTAAGAACGTGACCATCGTAGGCGACATCCGCCACAGCAGGGTCGCCCGCAGTAACCTCTGGGGCATGACCACCATGGGTGCTCATGTGACCCTTTGCGGACCTAGCACCCTGGTTCCCCGCAACACGGAACTCATGTCTAGTGTCACCTGGGAAAGCGATGTGAAAAAGGCGGTAAAGAATGCCGACGCCATTATCGCACTTCGCCTGCAAAAGGAACGCATGGACGACGCCCTGCTTCCCAGCATGCGTGAATACCGCAACACCTTCGGTATCACCCACGAACTTTTGGAATGCGCCAAGGACAAGGTACTGATTATGCACCCGGGCCCTATCAATCGCGGCGTAGAGCTGGATAGCGAAATCGCCGATGGTGAAAATTCTGTCATCTTGAACCAGGTGACAAACGGCGTTGCCGTCCGCATGGCGGTGCTTTACCTTTTGGCCGGAGGCCGTGCCCATGAATAAGATTGTACTCAAGAATGTTCGCCCTTTTGTAAACGGGAAATTTGAAGCTCCTACCACCATGAATCTTGCCGACGGCAAGTGGGTCAATGAAGATTTGACCGACGCCCCGGCCTTTGATGCTGGCGGGGCTCTTGCGCTTCCGGCCCTTTTCGGCCTTGGACTGGACTTTAAGGAACCTCTGCGTGACGACATCTACGATTTCAAGGATGGCGTAAATGCCATGCGCCGTGGCGGATTCTACGGTGGTCTTTACGAAAGCTCCGACAACGCCATCGACGATTCCCGCAAGCTTTCGGCCATCAAGCAGATTAGCAGCTTTGCCGGATTTGCGTTCAGCTTCTTGGGCGCCTTCAGCGTGGGCTACAAGTGCAAGGAACTGACGGAGATGATCGAGCTTGCCGAAGAGGGAGCCGTAGGCTTTGGCGACGGTAACCAGGACGCCACCCGGACCAGGTTCTTGCGCCTTGCTATGGAATACGGATCCATGACGGGCAAGCGGTTCTTCTTTATGCCTCTGGACGAATCCCTCCGCCATCACGGGCTTGTCCACGAGGGCCATTACGCCGATACGCTTGGTATGAAGGGGGTTCCTCGTGTGGCAGAAACCATCGCTGCTTTCCGCATTCTTGAAATGGCTCGGTTCTTAAAAGTTCCTGTACATTTCAAGCAGGTCAGCTGTGGCGAAACCTTGAAACTAATCGAAAACGCTCGGGAACAGGGCGTGGACGTTACCTGCGATGTGGACATCTATCACCTGTTGCTAGACGATAGCTGTCTGTTCAATCTGGATTCCCACTGCAACGTGGTGATGCCATTCCGCTCGGCAAGCGACAAGGAGGCTCTGTGGCAGGGACTCAAGTCTGGGACGGTGAACGCTATTAGCGTGAACCACGATCCGGTGCTCCGTCAAGATAAAGAAGTGAACTTTGAAGATGCTGTGCCAGGCGCAATCTCCCTGGAAATAGCGCTCCCTGCTTTGTGGAAGTCCCTGGTAGAAAAGCTGGGCGAGGCTCGAGCTCTGGAGCTGTTGTCCTTTGCCCCTGCAAAGATTGCAGGCGCGGATTCTTCCGACCTGTCTCTGGGTTCCAAGGCGAATCTTGTGGTGTTCAATGACAAGGAAGAAACGGTGGTAGCTCCGTCCTTGTTTGCCGGTCAGGTCCGTAATTGCCCGCTTCTGGGTCAAGCACTTTCTGGCAAAATCAAGGGTTCCTATTTGGGCGGTCTTTGGACCGAGGTCTAGGCTAAATGATTGAACCCCTGCAGTTGTTCTGGATTTTTGGCATTGTGGTCCTGGTGCTTACACTGGTGGCCCTGTGGGAAATTCAGCGCAGTTACTATCGCAGGGAACACGAGGTCATGTTCGGGACGCCCCTCTTTGATGCTCAGATTAAAGAGTTGGGACTTCTTCCTGATGAAATCAGGGTCCTTGAAAAGCTAGTCCGTTCTTCGAAGTACGAAAACAAAGACGCCATCTTGAATACGGCTACCCTCTTTGAATCGGCGGTGTCCAACTACTACGATTTCAAGGGCGAAGAAAATGTCAAAAAAAATGTGCTTGAGGTTATTGCGAGGCTCCGTAGAAAATTGAATTTTACGGCAGCAAATCATCTTGCTACAGTAACCTCTACAAGACAGTACAACGAGACGGACCGCGTAGATGTTCTTTTGGACGGCGGAACCCGAATGTTCCATTCGACGATTCTTGGAACGGATGAACTGGGGCTTGTGGTCGGATACGACGAATCTGTGGGTTCGGGGCGCTCCCTGGTGGGCAGGAATGTCCGGTTGCGCTGGACCCGGCCAGAAGATGCCGTATACACGGCCAAGGTTGCGGTCAAATCCTTCAATTCGGGCCGCCTTACGCTATCTCATGCGACAAACCTCGAAAAGAAGCAATTGCGCCGTTGGGTTCGCGAACCGGTGGATTTCCCGGTGGTGGCGACCTTTGAAGATGGTTCTACCAGCAATGGGGTGCTTTTGGACCTATCTGCGGGCGGTATCCTTCTTGGGCTTCCGGTGGACTTCTCTTCGGGGCAGCACTTGAAAATCAGGTTCGAATTGCCCAGTTTTGGCGAAGAAGATGTGGAAATTGAGATTTTGCGCAATTTGGGGCAAAAAAATCCGAAATTTCCGGATTACTATTTCTTGACGGCCTCCTTCTTCGGGGCCTTCGGGTGGACCCAGGAGAGGGTCCTGCAGTACATTTTCGAGGTCCACAAGCAAAAAAAGGCCCCCGAAGAGGTCTGGAAAAATCCTAAGTAGTTCATTTTCAATGACTTAGATGATTTTTTTGCTTGACATTTGGCTTTTATAAAGGTAGAATTAGGGTAGTATAGTTTCCGATTGGAGTTTATTTTGGCTTTAAGTCTGCTAGCTAAGATTCGCGGTGAACGCGTGACCGTAGGCATTGATGTTGGGCATTACAGCATCAAGTATGTTAAAGTCTATCATAATAGCCGCGGTGGTAAGGTGGTGGTCGATGCCGACCTTGAACCGGTACCCGAGGGTGCCATTGTCAATGGCGAAATCCAACGTCGCGAAGGCGGTGACGAACCCCAAGATTCGAACGCTAAAAAAGAAAAAGACGGCTATGAGCTCTTGAGCGAAGCTATGACCAAGCTTATGCTACGTCATCCTCTGGATGAATCTACGGATTTGGTGGCTTCTGTGAACTGCGGTGCTGGCGCCGGTGGCGTCCTGGTGGACCGGTTGAGCGTAAAACTCCCTAAAAATGGAGATGAGGCAGCCATTATTCTCCAGACCGCCCAGTCCCGTCCGCCCTTCGATGACCAGGATAACGTCATTGACTACGAAGTGGCTTCTCGTGAAAATGACGAGGTTAAGGTAAATGTGGTGGCGGCAAAGAACGCCCTGTTGGATTCTTGGGCCCAGTTCTTTACGGTAAAGGGCCTCAAGCTATCTGCAATCGATGTGGATATCTTTGGACTTCTCAATGCCTATATGGCGACAGCCAGCGAAGAAGATTTGAATACCACCAGCGCTATTGTGAACATTGGCGAAAAGAAGATGAGTATTGCCTTTGTGCAAGACGGAGCCTTCCACTCCATGCGTGCCATGACTGGCGGTTCCTTGGATTTGGTGATTTCCAAGCTGGGAACTCATTTGGGTATTGATGCTGCCAAGTGTCACGAAATTTTTGAGAAGGGCGATCTAGGGGTGGTGGATGGATTCTCCGAAGCCGAAGTAGAAGAAGCCATGAAGCTTGCTTTCGAAGACCTAATGGCGCAGATTGAGTTTGGTATCCGTTATTTCGAATCTTCGGAGGATTCGAAGTCTCTTGGAAAAATCTTCTTGGGCGGTGGAGGGGCCTCGATCCCTGGAATGAAGGCTTATATAGCAGAGCGCACAGGGCTTGAAACTGACACAGTGAACCCATTCCGCTATGTGGAGTGCGATGCCAAGGTGTTTGGTGCAAATGGCATTTCTCTTGGCCTTTCTAATATTTATGCCCCCGCGTTGGGCCTTGCGATGAGGAAGTTCTAATGGCTACGAAAAAGAAAAAGGAAGATGCAAAATCCTCCGTGGCTACAAGGAAATCTCTTTGCATTTCCATTAACCTGCTTCCCAGGGAATACCGTAAGCCTGTCAAGGATTTTTCATGGATTACGGATCGTCGTGTGGTGTGGCCGACCCTTGCACTCATCGTTGCGGTGATTAGTGTAGTGATGTTGTTCTCTTTCATTGAAGAAACTCTTTCTGGGCTTAACCAAGAACTGGATCGGGTCAAGGCCGAAGTGGAGCGGGAACGCCCGCTTCTCACAAAGATTAGCGATTTGGAGCAGAAACAAGGTATTATCAACACAAAGATAAACGCTCTCAAGTCTATTCAGGTAAGCAAGAAACGTTGGGTTATTTTGTTTGAAAACGTGTCATCGGTACTGCCGCCTAATATGTGGCTTACCAGCTTGAATCAGGTAAGCGACAATGATTTGGAAATGCGCGGAACCACTTTTGATTTTTCCGAAGTGGCCGAGTATATGGTGAAGCTTGAGAAGCAGGTGAGCGTCGAAAAAGTTTCGCTGGTGAACATTTCTACTTCGAAGGTTGATGGGGAAGAAGCGTATACCTTCACTATCAAGGTGCTCCTGAAGCAAGATTTGGGAATGGAGGGGTAGCATGGGTAACATAGATTGGAAAGACAAAAAGAATATATACGCCCTCTCCATTATCGTCCTGATTTTGGCGGCTGCCTACTGTGTATATACCTACATGTGGGACCCCTTTGTTCAAGAGCGGACAAACCTTGAAAACCAATTGCAGTCTGCTCAGGCTGAGCTGGACAAGATTAATGCTCAAAAGAAGCGTGTTGCTGAATTGGAAATGCAACTGGTTCAGGCAGAAAAGGATTTTGAAAAACTGAAAGAAATGTTCCCCGAAGAAGAAAAGGTTCCTCTGCGTTTGCAGGACTTGTACTCTGTACTTCGCAGTTCGGGGGTGCAGATCCAGCGGTTTAATCCCGAAGGTGGCAGCGAGAAGGAACATTATAAGGAAAACCGCTATTCCATTGCGGTTAATTCCGGTTACCACATGCTTGGCTACCTATTTGCGGAGATTGCGAACTTCAATTATCCGACGTCAATTTCCAACTTGCGCCTGAACCGTTATTCCGGCATTGCTGCTGAACTCCAGAAGGCGGAAACCCATGGATGGACTCCCATCACCATGTCGGTTACATTCAACTTGACCACCTATACATCTAAGAAGGTAGCAAAATGATGAAAAAAGTGTTTATCCTTTTGTTCCTTGCTTTTGCTGCATCTTCGTTGGCGGCCCAGATTAAGGATGTTCGTTTTGTCTGTGATGCCAAGAAATGCGGACTGGAATACCAGTTTGCATCCGAAGAGGATTTACCCACGTTTTTCCAGAAGTACGATGCCGCTTCGAAAAAACTTACGGTTGGTTTTTCCAATACGGAATTTGCTCTGGGCGAAGGATCCTACGATATAGACGCTGCCTCCGAATGGGTTAAATCTATGAGGGTTTTCAAGGATAAATATCGCGGTATGGATTTCTTGAAAATCGAAATGTCTGTAGGCCCGTCTCTTGCAAGCGACAAGAACGAAATCTCTTTGGATGGTTCTAAATTTTTGCTGAATCTTAAGGGAAATCAGGGCAAGGCTTGGACGCTTTCTAAGATTTTTGCACAGAAGAAAAAAGAAGCCGACAAGCGAGCTCTTGAAGAAAAGAAAGCTGCCGAAAAGGCTGCTCTCGAAGAAAAGAAACGCTTGGCCGAAGAAAAGAAAGCTGCCGAAAAGGCTGCTCTCGAAGAAAAGAAACGCTTAGGCGAAGAAAAGAAAGCTGCTGAAAAGGCTGCTCTCGAAGAAAAGAAGCGCCTAGCCGAAGAAGAAAAGGCTGCTAAGAAGGCTGCCGCTGAAGAGGCGAAACGCCTGGCTGACGAACAGAAAGATCTGGATAAAGTTGCCAAGGATAGTAGTGCTATATCGGCTCTTCTGCCAGGTGTCAAGGAGTTTACGGTACTCATGGGATCTGGCATGGAACAGTTCCGTCTAGTAACGGACGATGCTATTGATATCAAATATGTATCGGGTCCTGACAAGGCCTCTATCATTACGGTTGGGGTTGCCGGTCCGCAAAAGTCTCCTGTATTCAAGATAGGAGCAGGTTCCCTTGTGAAATCCGCAACTTGGGGTGCCAATGGCTTAAAGCTCCAGTTGCCGGTGGGACTACGGCCGGTTGTTTTGGTCCAGGATGGAGCTTTGGTCTTGCAGACCTCCGAAAACGCCATAAAGAAGGACGGTTTCATATTCTGGTCGGCAAAACCCGAAGGAATCTTTGTACGTGACTGGATGAAGGCTGCTGAAGCGAGTCAGAACTTCGACACCTTTGTGAATAAATTTGAAAAGGACAGTAAGAAGATTGTGTCCGGAGCCCAGGTGTTCCATCTCAAACCGGTGGTGCGCGAACTTATTGTGGTTGAGGATGAAATTGATATGTACGCAGGTCCCAACGATAATTCCCAGATTATCAATCGCCTTTCATTTGGCGACCGCTTGGTGAACTTGGACTTGGTTGGTCTCTACTACAAGGTTCAGAGTGGTGCACGTGTGGGATTTGTAAACCGTCGTTCCGTAAGCTACAAGGATGAACTTTCTGCTGTCCAGCAGGAAAGACTCAAACAGGTAGACAAGGAACGGGGAGAACTTGCCGAAGGTTCGATTAACATTGCAAGCCAGTTGGATGGTATGTATGAGGACCGTGTTACCTATAGCTCCTTTGGACGTCGAGACCCCTTTGTAGAGGTTAAGGGTCTGGTTGAAGAAGGCATTAACATTGACCAGGTGGAACTGGTAGGAATTATTTGGGAATCCGATGTGCCTATGGCCATTTTGGTTGAAGCCAAAAATCCGTCCGTCTCTTATACCCTCAAGGAAGGGGATAAGATCTTGAACGGCAAGGTATTGAAAATTACAGAAACAGATGTGCTCTTCCTGATACAAGAATTCGGTGTGAGCCGTCGCTACTCCATGGGTCTTCCCGATAAGTATGGGGGTAAAAAGTGAAAAAAGTAGCTAAGATCGTTCTCATTCTGCTTCTTGCTGTAGGCTTTGCGGCATCATTTGCCCAGCAGCCTGCAGAGAGCGGCCCTTCGGAGCCCAACAAGAAGTTGTATAACTTCACCTTTGTGGATATGGACTTCGATGCCGTATTCCGGTCTCTCTCTGTGACCGCGGGTGTGGATATTCTTCTTGCTCCCGATGTAAAGGGCAAGATGAGCCTCAAGATTACCAAGAAGACTTGGCAAGAGACTTTGGACATTATATGCGAGATTAATGACTTGACTTGGCTTATCCAGGACAAGTACATTGTAATCCAGCGTTCCAGTACTTACCAGGCCAAACAGAAAAAGCTTGCCGATGAGGAAGCTCAGGCGGAACAGAATGCACCTCTGGTTCGTAAGAATTTCCAGGTGCACCATGCCAAGGCTGATGAGCTTGTGAAGGTGCTGGAAAGCATGAAGTCCAATCGTGGTCGCATTACTGTGGTGGAACGTACAAACTCTATCATCGTTTATGATACCGACTCTCGCATTGAGCAAATGGACAATGCCTTGAGTGAACTTGATGTTGAAACCCTCCAGATTATGATTACGGCTAAGCTTGTGGTGGTGAACAGCGAACTTGCTCGTGAGCTGGGAGTGGACTGGACTGCTACTATGGGAAGCACAGCCCTTACTCCCGGTACTGCCGGAACGCCTAACGGAAGTGGTGCCGGCGACACTCGTACAAGTGCAGCCATCCGTTCTTTCCCCAACAATGGTGTGTCTCCTGCTGTGAGTGGAGCCTCTACGGCCATTACTACCAGTGTGCTGGATAACCATCTGCAGTTGGCTATTTCTAACCTAATGGGTGATGCTTCTACCGAGGTGCTTGCCAGTCCTCAGGTTTCTACCTTGGATAACACAGAAGCCCAGGTGTTTATGGGTGACAAGGTTTCTATCCGCGTGATTGACGATAGCGGTGAGTCTTCTACCCAGCTGGTGGAAACGGGTATCAAACTGACAGTAACGCCCCATGTCTCTGGCGACAACCGTATTTTGCTGGACCTGCATCCCGAAAACAACTCTTATGACTATGACTCCAAGGGTGAAATTGTCATCAGTACCCAGGAAGCCAAGACAAAAGTTGTGGTGGCCGACGGTGAAACCGTGGTCATCGGTGGCCTGACTCGTAATGAGACTCAGGAATCTGAAAGTGGAATTCCCTTCTTGAAGGATATTCCGCTGTTTGGCAATCTGTTCAAGTATTCTCGAAAGTCTGTGGTCAAGAAGGACCTGGTTATTTTTGTTACTCCCCGCATTATTCGCAATTATATCGGTAATGTGGATATTTCCGAGGTTTCCGCAGAAAAGGCTACAGCTCCTGCCGCTCCCGAAGCGAAGAAGGTGGAACAGAAGCCTGCGGCACAGGCCAAACCCGCTGCGGCTCCTGCTAAGCAGCAGGCTCCTGCGGCCCAGCAGTCGCAGAAACCGGCAGCGTCCAAGGCTCCGGCAGCTCCCGCCCCAGCAAAGAGTGATGACGGCGACTGGGAATAGTTTCTCGGCTTGAAAGAGTGTTAGCAAAAGACCAGGGCGAATGCCCTGGCCTTTCATTTTTGACTTGTCTGTCTGTTTCGGACTTTTACGGACCTATTTAAACAGGTCGTTGTCGTCTTCGTCCTTGACAGATACTTCTGTACCGGTGTCAGAATCGTCCGTGCCGTCGTCGAAGGTGTCGGCCGGGCTGATTCGGCTGGTTCGCTTCACCTTCTTGGCGGTGAACTTGCTGCCCAGAGCCTTGTAACTCTTGATGTCGGCCACTTCTGTCAGGTCCAGCTCTTCTTTCTGGACTTCACGGCCTACCTGGTATTCCATGAGCTGGCGGGCGTCGTCTGTGGCGAAGAATTCAATCATCTGGGAATCCTTGTGGTCGCTGATGAGGCTGAATTCCGTTGTCATGGGGCAGCCTTCCAGGTTGAAG
>JAEDLI010000159.1 GCA_016295375.1 Fibrobacter sp.
TAAACCCATCTTCAGGAAAAGAATGTATTTTTAGAGGTTCCCTTTATTTAATGAAAATTTTTGCGATTTTTACTAAATTTGGCGGCGAACGGGGGTTCTCATGAAGAAAATCTTTTTCCTTTCAGCATTCGCTCTTTTCGCATTTTCCTTTACCGCATGTCTTCAAGATGAAGACAGCGACAACCGCATTCCTGTGCGTTACACGGTGATCGTCACCGACAAGATTTCGGGCGAATCCGTCAAAGAAGCCAACGTGGAATTGACAAACGAAGTGCAGGCCGCCCAGGATCTCAAGACTAATTCCAGCGGCACGGTCATCTTCCCCTCCGAAGAAAGCTACGTGAACCAGATCGTAGTCACCAAGGACGGCTACTTCCCCAAGGATACGGTGGATGTGATCAGCAATCCTGATACGGCATTGAACATCATTCTGCGTTCTATCAGCTTGTTCCTTGTGCCGATCGACTCCGCCAAGAAAGATTCTGTCAAGTAATCACGCCCATGTCCTTCGAGCTTAAGAATCCGCCTCCTCAATGCGCCTTGCGTTACTTGACGCAGGAGCAGATGCTGCGGTATTCCGCATTGCCGGTGGATTACAACGAAGAGTCCCGCATTCTTTCTGTAGCCGTAGCCGATCCCTACGATTTTGACTTGATCAACGATATCCAAGTTTGCGCAGGCGTTTTCATTCGCCCTATCCAGGCCAGCGAAGATAAGATTGTTCAGTGGATTGCCGCCTTCGCCGAAAGGGCAGTTCCTAATTTCGGTTCTGATTCTGCAGCAAACAAGTCAAACTCCCCCGTTATCCGGCTTGTGAACGAGATTATTTCCGAAGCCATGCATACTGGCGTTTCCGACATTCACTTCGAGCCGGGCGAAAAATCGTTCCTGGTGCGTTTTCGCAAGGATGGTGTGCTGAAGGTGGCCCGTAAGCTGCCTTTGCGTTCCATTTCCGAGGTGATTTCTCGTTTGAAGATTATGGCAAGCATGGACATTGCCGAGAAAAGACGCCCTCTCGATGGTCGTATTCATTTCGACGATGGCACCAAGAATGTGGATATCCGTGTTTCTGCACTGCCCACGGATTACGGGCAGAAGATGGTTTTGCGTCTTTTGGACAAGGGCCAGATTATCCATAAGTTGGATTCCCTGGGCATGACCCAAAAGCAGATTGACTTGTGCGAAAACGAAATCCACAAGCCCTACGGCATGTTCCTGATTACAGGTCCCACGGGTAGCGGCAAGACTACGACTTTGTACACCTTATTGCAGATGATCCGTAGCCCGGAACTGAATATTTCCACTATCGAAGAACCGATCGAATACAAGCTGGATGGTATCACCCAGACCGCTGTCAACACCAAGATTGACCTGACTTTTGCCGCGGCGTTGCGTACTTTGTTGCGCCAGGACCCTGATGTAATCATGGTGGGTGAAATCCGTGACAGCGAAACGGCGGAGCTGGCTATTCGTGCAGCTCTTACGGGCCATCTGGTTTTCAGCACCTTGCATACTAACGACGCTCCCTCTGCAGTGGTGCGCTTGATCGACATGGGTATCGAACCTTTTCTGGTGGCATCGGCGGTGAACTTCATTATGGCCCAGCGCCTGGTTCGTAGGGTTTGCCCCAAGTGCGGCGGTAAGGATCCCCAGTGTCTGACTTGCGGCGGCAGCGGTTACAAGGGCCGCGTCGGTCTTTTCGAAACGATGCCCATGTCCGAGACTTTGCGCGAGATGGTTCACAAGAACGCCACCTCGGCGGAGCTCAAGAAAAAGGCCATTGAGCTGGGCATGAAAACCTTGGCTGTGGACGGTGCCGAAAAGGTGGCCGCAGGCCTTACCACCGATGCGGAAGTTTCTGCAGAAGCCATTGTGTAGGATTTTATGTTTGGCAGCAAGCAAGGCTACACTCTGCCACTGACAATTACAATCCTATTGGTGATTGGTTACCTCTCCTTTTCTTTTTACGAGATGGTTAAGCGTGAACGTATGGAGTCGTTCCGTCGCTATAAAGATGTTCAATCAATCCTAGAACTGGAATCTGCGGCAAATTATGCCTTTTATAGAATGTCAACAGCCAAGGAACCCTGGCGAACGGATTCCCTTTTGCACACTTCTAAAGACGGCAAAATAAAATTCTTTATCAAGCATATCCAAGACGGCCCCTTCGCAAGGCTCACCGCCTTGAACCAGGATTCCACAAAGGTATTTTCGGCAATCACAGGCTTTGTGCCACAGAATCGTCCGGCACTTGTTTTAAATGCGTCAAACTCTTCCATCGCCTTGGTAGGCAACGCCCGTATCGAGGGCGGGACTGCTCTAAAGCAGGGCCGAGTTAGCTACAGCACCAACTACAAGATGAG
>JAEDLI010000082.1 GCA_016295375.1 Fibrobacter sp.
GGTGGGTATTTCCAGCGGTGCAGCCCTCAGCGTAGCCATCGAAGAGGCAAAGCGACTTGAAGCCGACCCAAAGACCAAGCGCTATACGGACATGGACGAAATGTGGGCGGACTTGGATAAATGAGATACTGGAACACACTCCGACTTATTCGGGAAATAGAATCGACGAGGGGTCGCTTGAGGAAGCGGTAAGCCTCGAGAAAAAATTTGAAAAAGGTATTGACGGTCCAACGCCGAGAAGTTATATTTAGTGCACAAGTGAATAGAACCAAACCCCGCCT
Organism: Fibrobacter sp.; assembly: GCA_016295375.1. Taxonomy (GTDB): domain Bacteria; phylum Fibrobacterota; class Fibrobacteria; order Fibrobacterales; family Fibrobacteraceae; genus Fibrobacter. Next base: position 282 of record JAEDLI010000082.1, read on the forward strand.
TTTCAAGCATGTAGGCGGAGAGGAGCGAAAGATGAATAAAAATAAGTCACTCGAGGACTATCTCGTGAAGCCGGGCGAACAAAGCCCCTTCGCAAACCTGCTGGTCGATTTGGCTTTTAAGAAAGCCTTTGACCCAGACAAGCCCACCAGCCGTGAAAACCTCGTAAACCTGCTGAACGACCTGCTTGCGCCGCAACTCAAGCGGCCTATCAAAAACGTGTGGACGCGCAACGTGGCGAAGAACCTGAGCGGGAGCAGGGCCTCGCGCACGGCGATTTTCGACTTGCACTGCGAGGACGACGCCGGAGAACTCATTGAAATCGAGGTGCAGATTCGTAAACTGGACAACTTTCTGAAACGCCTCGCGTTCTACGCCAGCGAAATGGTGGCGAACCAGGCCGAACTTGGAATTGGTTGGAAATTCGACATCAAGCCGACCTATGTTATCGCCATCACGCGGCACCGGATGTTTGAAGACGAGCGGATTGTCCACCGTGCGACCGTGACCGACCTCGAAACAAAAGAAAAGTTCATGGATTCGTTTAATTTTACCGTCGTCGAACTTGCGAAAGTTCCCTTTTTTATCGAATCGAAGTCCGACAGCCTGAGCAAATGGCTTTTCTTCTTCCGCTACTTGAGCCGTTTGCGAGAATTACCCGCGGAGCTTGGAGAACGCAAGTTCAAACAGTTGACAGAAAGTTCAAAAGTGTCTAAGTTTAGCAAAGAAGAATTCGAGGCCTACCAGAAGATGTTTCACGCAGAATGGGATCACAACGCCCTGAAAAACAGTTTCTTCGAGGAATTCGCAGACGACATCAATGCGAAGGTTGAAGAACGTGCTCGTGAAATCGCCAAGCGGATGATCGCCGACGGCAAGCTGTCCAATGAGGAAATCGCCACCTATTCCGGCCTTTCTGTCGAAGACGTCGTCGTCCTGCGCAGCCAGGCAGAAGCCTGATTTTACGCCGAGCAGTCGTGTCGGCGCGGGAGCGACGGGCCGCCCACAACAAAGGGTGTTTAACAGCATCGAACCCAGAACAGGGGTTATCGCTTGACGGGAATAGGCAAATTTCATATATTTGGCTCACCTAAAGGGGATATAGCTCAGTTGGTAGAGCGACAGGTTCGCAATCTGTAGGTCATGGGTTCGACTCCCACTATCTCCACTCAAAAGGCTGGCAAAATGCCAGCCTTTTGTTTTTGAGTTTTGCCCAATAATCAATCCCTGCCTAGGCAAAATAGACGAAACTGGTCTTTTTCAGTTCCTTCAGGGACGTCAGCACCGCATGGTCCGGGCCGTTCAGGGCAGACAGCGCCGACCCGATGCTCTGCTCCAGTTCGGCTTCACTTTGCCCGTGGAACATGGCGTAAACATTATAGGGGAAACCTTCAAAAGGGCTGCGCTCGTAGCAGTGGGAAACGTGAGGGTTTTCGGCCAACAACGCTCCCGCCCGTTCCGTGTCCGCGACGGCAAGGCACACCATGGCGTTTGCGTCAAAACCCGCCTGCTGGTGTCTGAGGACCGCCCCGAATCTGCGCATGATTTTCCGGTCCAGGTCACCGCGGATTTCGGCGACGTCTATTCCCAAATCAGAGAAGGGCGTTTTGGTGTGGGGAATATCCTGGCACAGGAGGTTGATCCGGCGACGGTCCTTTGCTTCGGGGACAAAGGGTTCGGCACCTTTCGAATCCAGCTTATCAACAACCTTACGTTCCGTGGCCTGGCCCGACGCAGACTTCATCACCGTATTGATTTTGAACATTTTGCTGGCCGAGAGCACATGGGCATCGTGCAGGGCCGTTTCCGCCTCCAGGCCCTGGACCGTTTCCTGAATTTCGGATTCCGACCGGGCGATGACGGTGAACCAAACGTTGTAGGCGTGACTGCGGACATAGTTGTGTGTGATGGCAGGAATCTTATCCACCGCCGCAGCAAAACTTTCCAGTTCATTTTCGCCCACCACTCCCGCGCAGAGTCTGGAGATGTAGCCCAACCTGCGGGAGTCATAGACGCCACCCAGACGACGGATGACGCCGGACTTGCGAAGGCGTTCCACGCTATCGAAAGCCTCTTCTTCTGAAACGCCAAGAAGCCTTCCCAGCGCGGCGTAGGGGCGTTCTTCTAGCGGGAAACCGTCCTGGACAATTTCCAGAATTTTCCGGTCTAGAGTTTCCACGAGAATCCCCTACCCCGGATTTCGTCCTTCACGGTTTCGCCCGCCTGGACAGCAGCTCCCGCAAACAAGATGGAGTTTTCCACACGAGCGCCTTCGGGCAATTCCACTCCATTTTGGACAACTGAGCAGCCGACCTTCGAATCGCGACTCTGCACCGTTGAATGCTGATGGTCGCCGACCCAGCTGTTCAGCCCCAACTCCTGCAGGCGGGCGTCGCAGGCGGCTTTCAGGCCCGCGGGGCTTCCCATGTCTATCCAGGTGGCGTCCATCTGGCTGCAGTCCACATAAATCGGGTGACCCGCCGCAAGCTCCTGTTTCCAGAATTCCCGGATGTCAAATTCGCCGTCCTTGATGCGGGCAAGGGCCGCATCGCTGTACCAGGACACTCCCGAAAAGGTGGCGGGCTTGCCCTGTTCTGAACCAAAACGGCCCGCAACTCCTGCCAAGTGTCCGTTTCCGTCGACACGGAAGGTATTTACCTGAGGAAACTCCACCGCCAAGAGCGCCACGTCGCAGCGGTCGCGGCGGGCGTTCTCCATAAATTTATTCAAGTCGAAACGACAGTAGGCGTCGCCGTTCATCACCAGGAGCCCGCCGCGGAAACCTTCGTTGTATATGCGTTTCAGGGGGCCAGCGGTCCCGAGGATTTCCGGCTCTTCCCAGACCTTCTCGAACCCGAGACGCGCACCTTCGGCTATCACCTGTTCTGCAAGATAATGGGCGTTGGCGTGGAGACGCACAGGCCCAAGTTCCCTGGCGCGAATCGCCTGGATTTCCAGGATGCTCTTATCCACCACAGGCACCAACGGCTTGGGCATGTCTTCGGTCAAGGGCCGAAGCCTCGTGCCGAGGCCAGCCGCAAGAATCAAGACGTTGAGTTTTTCCCTTTCCAAATTCTTCTCTTTCGTTTCGTTATAATAAGGGCCAAGTAAAAAACGCCCACAGGCCATACCCGAGGACGTTAAAAATAATCAAACCATCACGGGACTACTCGCCGGTGCGGTAGTTGGGGGCTTCCTTGGTAATCGTCACGTCGTGGGGGTGAGATTCGCGGAGGCCTGCACCCGTAATGCGCACGAAGGTCGCCTTCTTGTAAAGTTCTTCCAAGTTGGCAGCACCGGCATAACCCATGGCAGAGTGGATACCGCCAATCAGCTGGTAAACGGTGTCGCGGAGGGGGCCCTTGTAGGGCACGCGGCCTTCGATGCCTTCGGGAACGAACTTGCGGGGTTCCTGCACGCCACCCTGGAAGTAGCGGTCGGCAGAACCTGCCTTCATGGCACCGAGGGAACCCATACCGCGGTAGCTCTTGTAGCTACGGCCATCGGCGAGAATGACTTCGCCCGGAGCTTCTTCGGTTCCGGCAAAGAGGGAACCCACCATCACAGCGTGGCCACCAGCGGCCAAGGCCTTCACGATGTCGCCCGAGAACTTGAGGCCACCGTCGGCAATGATCTTCACGCCCACCTTGCGGGCCATCTTGCCGCATTCCACCACGGCGGAGAACTGGGGGTAACCCACGCCCGCCACGATACGGGTGGTGCAGATAGAACCAGGACCGATACCCACCTTCACGATGTTGGCGCCGCACTTGGCCAGTTCCGCAACCGCTTCGGGAGTGCAGACGTTGCCTGCGCAAATCGTGAGCTTCGGATACTTCTTGCGGACAGTCTTCACCATGTTGCGCACGCCGATGTGGTGGCCGTGAGCCGTATCGATAATGAGCATGTCCACGCCGGCGTCCACCAGGGCGGCCACGCGTTCGAGAGTATTTGCAGACGTGCTTACAGCGGCACCCACCAACAGCTGGCCGTTCTTGTCGAGGCTAGCGTTGGGGTTGTTTTCGCGCTTCAAGATGTCCGTCATGGTGATAAGGCCCTTCAAGGCGCCCGAAGCGTCCACCAGCGGGAGCTTCTCGATGCGCTTTTCGGCGAGGATTTCCTTGGCCTTGGCAAGGCTCACCTTGGGGCTTGCCGTCACCGGATTCTTGGTCATCACGGTGCGGATCTTCGCGTTCATGTCGCTCACGGTGCGCAGGTCGCGGCTGGTGAGCATACCCACAAGTTTACCCTTCGAGAGAATCGGGAAACCGCTCACCTTGTTGCGGGCGCGGAGTTCAAAAGCGGCAGAAACCGGCTGATCAGCATCCAGGGTCACCGGATTCACAACGATACCGGACTGCCACCGCTTGACCTTGCGGACCTCTTCGGCCTGATCTTCCACGCTCATGTTCTTGTGGATGATGCCGATACCGCCCTGCAGGGCGAGGGAAATGGCCAAAGGAGCCGTAGTCACGGTGTCCATGGCGGCACTGATGATAGGAATGTTCAGCTTGATGTTGGGAGCGAGCTGGGTGCTCACGTCGGTCTGGGCCGGCAAAACAGAAGATTCAGCGGGAACAAGAAGGACGTCGTCAAACGTCAGGGCTTCTGGCAAAAGTTTCATAGTAGACCTCTTTTGCGTAGTAAATATAGAAAAAAAGAGGCTAGGGTCTAGGGTTTAGGGGCTAGAAAAAAGCGTAAAAAAAGCTTTTTAAGACCAACAAAAGGAAGGTTCCGGTCTTCAAACAATTAACCTTCATAGGCTTTTAGCGCCAATCTTCTTTTTCTATATTCCCACCCGCAACAAGGAGATTTTATGGTCGCCGAAGGTGAACACAACAAGTGGATTGCGCTGGCCCTTTGTATTTTGCTCGGGTACCTGGGAATCCATCGCTTTTACGAAGGAAAAATCTGGACGGGAATCCTCTGGCTCTGTACCGGTGGACTTTGTGGCGTCGGCATCGTGGTAGACGCCATCCTCATCGTGATGAAGCCGGAGAAGTACTGAGTTGGAGTTCAACGTGAAACACCTATTCGTCATCGCTACCGGAAGTGCCGGAAAAATTAGAGATTTCGCCCATATCCTTGGAACCGACCATTACGAATTCCAGACCTTGAAAGACATCGGCTTTGACGGCGACATCGTAGAAGACGGCAAGACCTTTGCCGAAAACGCCATCATCAAGTCAAACACCACCGCCCGCTGGCTTATGGAACGGAGCATCGAAGCCACCGTGCTTGCCGACGATTCCGGACTGGAAGTTTTTGCCCTGAACGGGGAACCCGGAATCTACAGCGCCCGCTACAGCGGAGGCCATGGAAACGACATAAGCAACAACGAACTGCTCCTGAAAAAGCTGGAAAATATCGAAGACCGCAGAGCCCGTTACTTTTGCACCCTTTCGTACCAGACCGTTTCGCAAGTCGACGGCAAGTTCAGCATCAGTGAGCCCCGTATTTTCGAAGGGGAATGCCGAGGGACCATCAACCACGCCCCCGTAGGCGATATGGGCTTCGGCTACGACCCGCTCTTTGTACCCGACGGCGAGACCCGCACCTTCGCCCAGATGGAACTGGAAGAGAAAAAGGCCATCAGCCACCGTGGAAACGCCATCCGCGCCCTGAAGGCGGCACTTGTAAAATAGTGCGAGCGGTCTTATTCTAGCGCAAACGGTCTTACGTGAGCCGGAACAGTCGATATTAATCGGCTGTGAAGGCGAGAGTGAGCGTAAACCGGAGAGACTGTCCCTGATTTTAGCGCGAACGGTCTTTTACAGCGGAAAAAGCGAATAGTTTTCCTTGGTGTAGGCCCGAGTGTAGGCGTTAAAATGCCACCATTCGCTACTTAGAGGAACCCAACCCGCTCGAAGCATAATAGAACGCAAAATCTTGCGATTGTTTACCTGTTGTTCGGTAAGGCGACCGCTTTGCAGGGCATCCGCCTCCCCTACCTCGCCTGCGCACCGCTCAAAGGAATCAAAGTCTGTTCCCATGTCCAGCAGGTTTCCTTCGGCATCGGTGATGCTCAGGTCCAGCGCAAGTCCATAATTATGGAGTCCGCCGGTAACGCCAGATGACACATAGTTGGAATAGGGCGTGCCTGCCACCGTGCGTTTCAAGGCCGACTGGGCATACAGAGGGCGGGAGGCATCGAAAATCACCAGCACAGAGCCCGGCATTTCCTTCTCCATAATCTTGATGGCCCGCTTGAGCTTTGGCAGAGCGTCTTTATGGACAAAGGCCCGTTGCACTCCGCAATACAAATCGTGTCCCGTCACGTTGTTGAAAGTGCCATACCGCAAGTCCATGCGAAGCCCTTTCAGGCGGGTGATTTCTACCATGTTGGAATCCGTAGTGGCAAATTCAATCCATTTCTTGACCGAAGAACAGAAACGCAGGGGTTTCTCGGGCTTGGGCGGCACGAACAGGGAATCCGTTTCGTGAGCAAAAGCTACAGAGGATAAAAAAAGCACGGACAAAAATATCCAAAAGAAACATTTAGAAAAGCCGTCGTTTTTCATAAATCTTCAAGCCAGGATCCTTCGCACTTATGTGCTCAGGATGACGTTTCGCGGAGCTTCGCTCGCCATGACAATCTTTCGTCTCTCGTCTAACTAGATTCCCAGCTGCACTTCTACGCCGAACTGCAAGTAAAGTCCCATGCCTTTCGCCATAAAGGGAACCAGGTCGTAACCGTCGTTGGAATCGCCGTCGGCATCTCGGGTCACCCAGGAACGCTCACGGGCGTTCTCGCCGCCCAAGAACTTGAGAGCGGGCACGTCCAGCTTGGCAAAGATGTTGTCCACTTCCAGGTAGAACCGGGCACTCCTGAAGAAATACTTCGAAGTCATCAGGTCCAGATTCAGGCGCAAGTCGGTGCGGAACAAGTCCGTAAATTCATTCAAGTCCTTGAGCCTGCGCTTGCCGTTGGTGCCATCGGCACTGGAAGATTCAATCTGGTAATAGTACAAAGGCCTGTGCCACAGGGCATGGTGGGTCAATATGACCGAAACCAAGGAATCCTTACGGGGGTAATAACGGAAATGGGAAACCACGTCCAGGCGGGAGTTCGCCTCCCACGGGAGGGAATTGCCAGAGCCTTCCAGTTCGTATTCGCCATAGACGGAACTGATATTGGTGGACATGGAGAAATGGTGGGAAGTTTTCCATTCCATCTTGGCTCCACCGCCAAAGACCCAGGCGAAATCCACGTCGGTCACGTCTTCGTACTGAGCGTAGGCCTTAGGCATGGGCAGCAGCGGATCAGGATAGTAACGGCCAAAACCAGAAGCCTGCACATCCAGGTACTTGGAACGGTAACCGAGACCCAGCTTGGCAGAAGTTCCCGATTCCAGACGGCCCGTCAGGTCTCCCTTGTCGTAGTAGGGTTTCCAGTCGCTGCGGTAGGCGGCGTTTCCGAACAGGCGCCAGTAGGCAGTATCCGCTCCCGACAAGTTCCGTTCCATGTCCAGCGAGGCCGTAGGAGCGGCCTTGTGGTCCATGGCGTCGGCCACGGCTCCCGCAGAAAAGATGTACTGATAATAATCCCGCTTCCAGTCCAGACGACCCGTTCCGGAAACAACACCCGTCTGGTAGTCGTCGGACTGTTCGCCGAAATTCAAGTAGTTCCTTTCCAAAATGTGCTGCTCGTAAAGGAGAGCGCCGCTGAGCTTGGAGCCCAGAATGTTCCCCTTGAAATTTTTGTCCAGCCCACCCGAAATGGTAGTGTGGGTATAGTCGTAACCGTCAATGAAGGACCGTTGAGCCTGGTCCATATTGACGCCCTCGGCAGGAGTCTTGAACCCGGTGGTGTCCCGCAGGGTATCGCTCAGGTATTCCCGGACAAAACCCGCATGGGCGCTGGTTCCAAAGCGGGAGGCGTATTCCGCCCCCAACACCAGGTAATTCTGCTCACCCGCGATAATATCGATGGAGTTCACCTCGTCGTAGGCCGTAGAAGTATCTTGCCGGATTTTATATTCGTCGGAGCTATACAGGGTACGGATAGCCCAGGTGTTGCCCATGGAATCGGAACCGTTCAACTGGGCGTAAATGTCAAAGGCTGTCAGGTCGAAGGGGTCCGACGACTTGACCCGGCAATCGTTTACGCAGTCGCCGTCGCGCTTGCGGAATTCCGTAAAGAACTTTTCGCCCAGGTTCTTGAGCATCTCGCCGTCCAACCTACGGAAAGCGAAACGGAAACTATCCCAGAAAAGCCAAGGGGCATCCACCACCACTTCTTGCACCGTAAGGCCAACGGCCCCCTTAAGCCCCCACTCTCCCTTGGTCTGTTCGGGCAGGTACTGGATAGAGGTGGCAAGGCCCTGGCCAATTGGGCCCGAACCGTAATGGTCATGAACTTCAATCCCGCTCAAGATGTGGGGGTTGATTACCGAAAGGTTTCCAGGGAAGCCCACGTCCAGGTGACGCATGTTGGGAATCCGGAGCCTGCCCAAGTGGTAAGCCACGTCCCCCGCACGGGAACCGTCGTAATAAAGAGCACTGCTAAAATCTTTCTGGCCCGAGATTCCCGGCATCTGGCTCAGGTGTTCCGTCACGTCGAAACGCATGCCCGCCGCATCTTCCAGCTTGTCCACCGAAATGGTACGGACGGGTTCCCACTTTTCGGGTTCTCCGCCACCGACGATGGTGCTTGCCCCCAAGTCCCGCAGGTTCGAAGAAAGACCCACCACCATGTCCAATACATCGGCAAAGTCCTGCAGCTCTACAAAGACGCTGTCGTAACCGGGCTTCTTGAACACCAGGGCCGCGTTACGGGAATCAACAGTAAACTCGAAACGGCCATCGGAATTAGTGGTCCCAAGTTTCTTGCCGGACCGGTAAGTCACCTCCACATCGGTAATAGGCAGTTCCGACTCCGAATCCACCACCACACCCACAATGGGCGTAGGCGTCGCGGCAAAAGCGTATGCCGCAAGCAGGGCCAAAATCAAGAGCCATCTAAAACGCATAGGAAGAATATAGAAAAATGAGGCACGAGGCGCGGAGTTAGTTGTGAGTTATGAGGTGTGTGGTGTGAGGTGTGAAATTAGTCCATTTTCGTCATGTTCGCGAAAGCGAACATCTGCTTGCATCCCTCAAGCCGATCCTCACCTGCGCGAGGATGACAACTCTTGAAACCGGCTATCCTAACCACTAACCACTGTTTACTGAGCATTTTACCTCTTGAGACCTGCGGCCCCTAGATCCTAGCCCCTAGATCCTAGTCCCTAAATCCTAGCCCCTACCCCCTATTTACTACATTTCCACCATGCGCGTTTATCTCGTACAGATGGAATCCGTTTCCGGCGAAAAAGAAAAGAACCTGGAAAAGGCCAGGCGTATGGTACTTGAAGCCAAGCCCACTCGCGAAAGCCTGATTCTTTTTCCCGAGATGTTTGCCACGGGGTACATTCCCGAACGCGCAGAGGAACTTGCCGAAAATTTCGAAACGGGTAGCGGTCCAACAGCGCAAATGCTGAGCGGGCTCGCAAAAGAAACGGACTGTTTCATCTTAGGTGGCGGCATGCACCGCTCAGCCAACGGCTTTACCAACCGAATTTGTCTTTACGGCCCAGCAAAAGCAACAGACAAACAGCCCTACTACGACAAGGTCCACCCCTTCTTTCCGGAGCAAAAAGATTTCATTCTCGGCAAAGAAGTTACTTTGTTCAAAATTCGAGACCTTACCCTAGCAACGACTATCTGCTACGACTTGCGATTCCCCGAAGAGTTCCGAAAAGCTAGAGCCAATGGCGCTCAAGCCTTTACCGTACAAGCTTCCTGGCCTGCCGTTCGCAACGAACACTGGGAAACACTGCTGCGGGCACGGGCCATCGAAAACCAGGCTTATGTTTTTGCGGTGAACAACGTCTCTGCCGACGGCACCTACATCGGAAATTCGCAGGTCATCGCTCCCGACGGAGACATTATCGTAAAGGCAGAAACAAAAAAAGAACAGGTGGTTTCTGCAGAAATTTCGGCATCTGTTGTGGAAAAAATCCGTAAGGATTTCCCCATCTTTTAGCATTTACATTTTTCGTAAGTGATTTATATCACAGGCTTGTTCCAACATGGAGTATTCCTGTTTGAAAAGACAAAAATTTTATCTTCATAGCATTCAAGAAGTTACGATTTTAACGCCGTTAAAATCGATTTTTTTTGACGATAAGAAAAAAATAACTTGGGGAATTGTCATGCTTTTGTCATAAAATTAATCTAAATTAGTGA
>JAEDLI010000083.1 GCA_016295375.1 Fibrobacter sp.
CGACGCTCTAAACGGCATGGAAACGACTCCCGTAAAGCCTAGGGAACTCTACGCCGAAGTCCTGAGAATCATCGCGGCGTTTTCCGTGGTGTTCCAGCATACCGTCACTTCCGCCTGGTACAACATTCCCGTGCGTACCGACGAGTGGATTACCCTGAACTTTTACAACAGCATCGCCCGCTTTGGCGTAGGCGTGTTCATCATGATCAGCGGGGCGTTCATGCTTTCGCACCGATACGCCCACCCGCCGGAGAAAATCCTCGGCAAGAACCTCACCCGCATCTTGCTTTTGCTGGTATTCTGGGTCGTCGTCTACGGAACGGTCAATACCCTCGTCGCCGGCGGAACATTCAAGGACATCTTCGCCACGCCGTTTCTGCTTTTTACCAAGCCGCCCACCCACCTGTGGTTTCTCTACACCATCGCGGGGCTCTATATTCTGACGCCCCCCATGCGGGTCTTTACCGAACACGCAAGCCACCGGATGGTCCTCTACGTCATCGGCATCTTTTTCTGCTTCGGGCTGGTGCTCCCCATGGTGAACCACCTGCTGGAACGCCTGGCCGACTTTACGCTCTACAAGAACATCCGCATCCAGGGATGCACCACCTTCGCGGGCTTCTACCTCACCGGATTCTACATTTCCCACTACGGCCTGAAACCCCTGGCCCGAAAAATCCTGTACCTCTCGGCCATTGCCTCCTGGGCGTTCGCCTTCATCTCCTCCACCTACTTTTCCATCGACCGCTCCAAGCCCAACGAATATTTTCTGGGCAATTTCCAGCCAACCACCTTCCTGATTGCCGCCGCCATTTTCTGCTTTTTCTGTGAACGGAACCGGGGCGTGCTGACCACAAACCGCCGCCTCACCTTCGTTTCGGCCTGCATGCTGGGCGTGTACCTGATCCACCCGCTTTTCATCAAGCTTTTCTACGGACTCGAGCTGTCGCTCCTCACGCCACACCCCATCGTCGTGGTTCCTGTCGTGGCGACGGCCGTTTTTGCCATTTCCCTGCTGGTGACAGCGCTTTTCAGGCCAATTTCCTTTTTCAAGAGGTTCTTTTAGAGGGAGCGTACCTATAAAACCGTCCCCAAAGGGCTTTTTATATGCCCCTCACCCCTTCAAGAGCGCAAAAGAATCACACACAAACTAACAAATGTACCTATAAAACACTCCAATTGATGAGATTTATATGTATTTTTGAGACCCAACGCTCCAAATTAGCCACAAACAAATTAACAAAAGGCATATAAAAGCGCACCCAAAAGCACTTTTATAGGCCCGCCACTCCGAAAATAGGCTTTTCTACCGCCCATACGCCGTCCTGAAGCCGCCGATTTATATATTGTTGCCGTAGGCAAGAAAAAGGAGGCCTCCATGCAGCTTTACAACACGGACTTTATCACCGGCAAGGAATTCGAGACCCTCCAGCTTGTTCGCGGTAGCGTGGTCTTCAGCAAGAACGTGGTCCGCGACGTCTTCGCCGGCCTCAAGACCATCGTAGGCGGCGAGATTGCCGGCTACACCGAGATGCTGAACGACGCCCGCAACATCGCCATCGAACGCATGGGAAAACAGGCCCTAGGCATCGGGGCTGACGCCATCATAAACGTTCGTTTCGCCACCGCCTCCGTCATGGCAGGCTCCGCCGAAATCATCGTTTACGGCACCGCCGTCAAGTTCAAGTAAATTCCGCACAGTCCAAAATGCTTGAAGACCTCGAAAAGCGCATCAAGCGGCAAGTCCACGGGAAACTCCACCGTTTCACCGCTGTCGTGCCCCTTGGCTTCGAGGCGACCCTGGTCCAAGAGCTGCGCCAAATCGGGGTCGCCGCCAAAGACGACTCCTTCGAAACCGCCGACGGCAAAGTCACCTTCGTGGCAAAACTGACCGAGGCCTGGAAAGCCGTAGCCCACAGCCGCATCGCCAACCGAGTGCTCATGGACATAGCCTCCTTCAAGGCCGAAAACTTCCGCGAGCTCGAAAAGAAAGCCGCTGAAATCCCCTGGGAACTTTATTTAGACGAGAGAACGCTCGCAATCTCGCTACAGACGAAAGACGAAAGAAATAATCCTAGTATCTCAGAACTAGTAACTAGTAACTCGTTGCACATTCACGTCACCTGCAAGCACTCCAGGCTCTACCACAGCGACGCCGTAGCGGAACGATTTTACAATGTCTTCAAGGGGGGAAGTCTCCCCCTCGCTCCTGCGCCTTGTCATCCTGGCCCCGGAACACAGTCCGGGGTAAACTCCGGCGGGGATCTCCTAGCCGCATCCGCTACCCCCTCTGCGGGGACACCCCGCAACGCCCCACCGCAAGACAAGCCATCATCGCAAAACATATTCGTCACTCTCATCGACGACCGGTGCACAGTCTCCCTGGACCTTGCCGGAGTAGAACTCTACAAGCGGGGCCACCAGCGTTTTGTCAACGACGCACCCCTAAAGGAGACCATCGCCGCCGCCATGCTCTTCGAGGCAATCCATTGCTCAAAGGGCGAAGCCCGACCTCATACCTCAAAGCCCGACACGTCGGGCGAACTCATTACTCTCATAGACCCCATGGCAGGCAGCGGCACCTTCAGCCTAGAAGCCGCCTACATGGCAAGCGGACTCATTCCCGGAAAATGCCGCAACTTTGCCCTCAAGCACCAGCCCGCCTTCAAAGAGGCTTCGTGGAACTACTTGACCCACGTCGTCCAGAGCGGCAAAGCCGCGAAGGATCCAGTCCAAGATCACGATTCATCAATAATCAAAATTCTCACAAGCGACATTTCAGAACGGGCCGTCGAAATCATCAGGCATAACGTGGAGTGCAGTCCCCTCGCAAAAATCGAGCCTGCCCTCATCGACCCGCAGCAGAAGGACTTTTTCAGCTACACGCCCGAAGAAATTTCAAACATCGGGCACGACACCTCAAACGGCAGCAGTAACGCCAGAGTGATCATCGTGCTGAACCCGCCCTACGGAAAGCGCCTGGACGCAGACGCTCCAAAACTTTACGCCCGCATAGGCAAGAAACTTTCGGAACTTGCACAGGGAATTGGGCGCCCTTTGGTCGTTGCCATCCTTGCGCCCAAGGGCGCCTGCACCGACAACCTTCTAAAGAATTGCCCCGCCCTAGCTACACCCGACACAAAACAGATAAAAACCAGCCACGGCGGCATCTCGCTGAACTGCTTTGTCGGGAAAATTTTCTAGTCCTGGCGCTACTGCGTAGCGCGGACCACTGCGTCTCGAAAATCAGCACGACGCTTCTTGAGTCCCTCGGCCCTAGATCCTAGATCCTACCCCCTAGCCCCTATACTCTAGTCCTTGAGACAACGAACAGAAAACCCGTTGTTCCCGCTGTTGTAATTCAGGGACGCATTGACGCCGTTGTCGATCAAATCCATGTGGTACACGCTGTTGCTACCTTTCTCGGTAGAACTCCAGAAACCAGCGCTGTAACCCTCGCTGTAGTAATCCCCACAGTCCCTGTTGCCGGCAGGAAGCGCCGAAAACCCGAAGACGTCATCACCGTTTCCACTTTTGTCTTCATATTTCTCCCAACCGCTGGTGGACTTCAGCTTGGAACCCGCCGTATTTGAAGACGTATATTCCGTAATGGAACCGTCAACGGCCACAATCAGGGCTTCCCATTCATCATAGCTTGGCAGGTGCCAGCCCTTGGGGCAGATGCCCCGCACCAAGGTCACTGAGCTCGCCGAAGCGACGCTACAAGTCTTGCCATAGCCACAACCCCTGCCGCTCGTGCTCCACTCGCCCACGCTGTCCATGGCCGCACCCCAGGTGTAAAGGCGGCCGTACTTGGCGCAGTTGGCTGGGTCGTCGCCGTAGCACCAGCTGTTATCCGTCACAAAATTCAGGTTCTCGGCCATCCACACCTGGTCGCCGATTTTCACGGTCCTGTAGGTCTGTCCGTCGCGGGAGTCGGTAAGCGTGCCAGTGACCACGTCGTAAACGCTGGCGTCGCTGCTGCCGCCGGGAACGTTGATTTTTTTGTTGCCGGAGGAATCGGACTTGCCGTCGTTATCAGTATCGCCATTTGATTTTCTTTCGGTGGAATCTTCATCGTCCAAAGTCCAGTCGCCGCCTTCGCATGCGTAGGCGGCCTTTTCGTCCTTCACGTAGGCGATTGCACCTTCGCGATTTACGGTACAAACAGGCAGGTCATCGAAAGTCTCAGCAAACAGGTCTGCCCCTGAGGAAGAATTCGAACTAATTTCCAAAGGTTCGCTATTGGTTCCCGAACCACTACTGCAGGCAGCAAGTAGTGCCATGGCGGCAAGGGAAAGCCCCCAAAAAATATTTTTTATAGCCAAATCCTTTTGAGAAGGTTGTTTGTATGCAATCTATATAAAATTCTCGGGAATATCAAATGAAGGGGCTGTGAAATGCGGAGAATGAGGGGTGTTTCGTGTGACACTAGGGTGACAATGGGAAGGGCAAGGAGATCCCCGACAAGATGATAGTGGATCCTCGCCTACGCAGGGATGACAAGGAAGGATGCGGGGAAGACATCTCGGGGAAACTCGCAGGGACTAACAGTCACAAGAGTTTCCGCCTGTTGTAACAGGTCGGACCTGTAGTAATTTTTCACTCCTTCAAAAATGTTCGTAATCCGGAACCAACGCTTGTTTTTTGACCGAGATGAGTGCTTCCCGAGAGAACAGTCGAACAAAGTGAATCTGTTCTCAAGGGAAGATACACATCGAGGGAAAGATCTGTTAAAGGATATGCCCGGTCGTAGTTCGGCAGGCTCACCAACCTTAGGCCGGGGTGACAATGGGAAGGAAAAAAAAGAAGAGGCCCCCAGGGGACCTCTTCTTTTTCGAGCGGGAAAAGGGGTTGTTGTCAATTAGACACCGCTTCGCGGCTGATTGCCAACCCTATCGGGCTCGATGCTCGCTTATGAAACCGCAAAGTCTAAAAGCATCATGAAAATATTTGGTATAGACTTTGCTCTCACAACCGCCCCTGTTTAATAACAGGGGCTTTGTTGTTCACACTCGCATCAAGCTCAAAAATTGCCTATTTCATGGGCAACGTTGTGCCCACGGCAATTTTGTGCCAAACCCTCTTCGAGAGTTCTCACCCCTTCTAACTTCCCTCTACAAAAAACAAGGCGAGCCCAAAAGGGCTCGTCTTGTTTTTCGAGCGGGAAAAGGGGTTCGAACCCTCGACATCGACCTTGGGAAGGTCGCGCTCTACCAACTGAGCTACTCCCGCGAGAGTTTTCCAAATTTAATAAAAAAACGCACCCTGTAAAGGGATTCGCCCCGCCAAAGATATTTTTTCTATCATTGGGGCATGGTTATTTCCCGCTTTACACGGGCCGTTTTGCCCGCAACCCTGCTCGCCCTTGGGCTTGCCACCTTTTCCCATGCCGAAGAAAAATCCCTGTGGCAAAAGTTCAAGGACTTTTTCTCCCCCATGCCCACCGTCGAGGGCGAAGGCCCGGAATACGACAAGCTCCGGGAGCTGGACAAGAGGATCAACACCCTAGAAGGCAAATACTCCCGCGAACGCAGGCCGAACAACAAAGCAAACATCAAGAAAGAACTGGATGCCCTCAAAGCCGAACGGGCCTCCCTAGAAGAACAAATCCGGAAGAACCCGCCGCAATCCTCCAGTCCATCAGCGGCGAACAGTTCCGTAGCCGCATCTGCCCAAAGTTCAGCGGCAGCACTACAGAGCGAAGTTCCAACCTGCAAGACCGATACCGTCTTTGTGAGGGATACTGTAGTCGTCCACGACGTCGTTCACGACACCCTCTATGTGATCGTGGCCGACAAGAAAGCAGAAGGCTCGACACCTGTCTCTCCTGCCGTAAATTCTGCGACCAGCGCGAAAGTTCAGGATTCGACGGCTGTACCTTCCGCACCCGCAGCAACGCCGGACTCCGCCAGCGTTCAGCCCGGCACCAAGTAGTAATCCGGCCGCACGCCAAGGGCGGCTTCGTCTGAAGCAAGGCTTTCTGCAGGAACGTTGCGACCTACCACCAGAGCGGCATCAAAGCCTGCAATCTTTGCGCCGTAAACATCAGTCCCGATGGTATCGCCTATCATCAGCACCCGCGCACCCGCAGGGAGCGAACGACGGACCTTTTCCCAGATGGCCGGGAAAGGCTTTCCCAAATAGCAGGTCCTACAGCCGGAGGCTACCCGCAAGCGTGCCGCAAGCGTGCCGGACACGGCGCTCCGGCTGCCGTCTATCTTTGGAGCCCAGGCGTCGGGATTCAGCACCAGCAGCAAGCCGCCTGGGCGGCGCAAGATTTCTACCGCATGCCGAAACATTTCCTCCGTAGCCGTGTAAGACGACACCGCCACCACCGGGTCCACCGGATTTTCGGCGGCAGCCATTCCCGCCTGGGCAAGCACGTTCACGCCGGTGTCCCGACCGATGTAATAAACTTCGCGAACAGTCCATTCCAGAGGCTCACCGATTTTCGGACCATCAACCGGCCCGCGTTTCTGCCCAGAAAACCCCACTAAATCAAAAACACCCACGGGCTCACCCCGAGACAGGTCCGCAAGCAAGCTGCCCGAGGAAATAGTTTCTTCTGCCGTAAAATCAAAGCCCCGGGCCCCGGCGTCTGCCGCTAGGAACTCGTCGGTGTTGGAGGCCGCGTTGGTCACCAGGCGCAAGTGCTTGCCCGCCGCCCGCAAAGCGCGATACCACTCCATGGCACCGGGGTAAACAAAGTCCCCGCGGTTGTATAGCGTTCCGTATCCATCGAAACAGAAGGCGTCATAGGCGTCCATGATTTCAGACAAAGTAACTTGACGCGGTTCTGCCCCTAACTTCGATTTAGGTAAGAACGGCTCCATAAAGGTTTGGTACCCTTTATAGATTTTCGTCTCTTCCAAGTCCATGGGAAAAGCAGGCCCTAGCGGCGGACCACCCCGAACACGTAGGATGCCGTGGCGTCTGTTCCGTTCCGGAACACGGCCTTGCCGTCGTATTCCACCAGGGCTGTCACGTTTGCGATATAGACGCCCGTAGAAACACGGCGGCCGTGACTGTCCATAAAGTTCCAGCGGAGGGAGAGCTGCGTGGGTTTGCCGCCCAAGCGTTCGTCGTTTCCGGCAATGTCTGCTCGGGTTCCCACCACATAGGCGCCCAGGTTCGTGTAGATGCGGATGTCGAAGCGGACCTTCAGTTTTGACAAACTAACAGGCGTCTTTTCGTCCATCTTCAAGATTTCACGGAGGGCGTTCTCGAATTCTTCGCCCAGCACATCCATATAGACGCCCCAGGCCGTATCCCGGGCAGACTCTACAGGCAGAGGCTGGAAGTTCAGCTGGAAAATCGGGAGGCCCGCGCCTTCGGCACCTGCGCCATGCCTAGAGGCGCTATCTACCGCCATAGAGGGCACTACCACCTCGAAAGGAGAATAGCCTGTCAACGACGAGAACTGGGAGACCTTCGACACCGCATTCCCGCTGGTATCTTCGACACAGCCGTTCACCAGCCGCAAGGAATCCCGGAAGGAGACTACATCGGCAGAGGCCTTCTTGTCCAGAACGAACACAGCGGAATTCATCCAGAAATTCCAGCGGATTTCGTCTGTCTTGAGTTTGCGGACCTTGCCGTCTTTTGCGCTCTTGTATTCCAGCAGGGCCGGGCAGCCGGGAACCGTTCGGACAGTTTCCGAAAACAGCACCGTCAGGGAATCGTTGGACTTGCCCCGCATGTTTCTCAGGTAGGCCGACATGATGGCAGGCGCCATGGCGTCTTTCAGGGCCACGGGATACATGGAACCGTCCCGCAGGTACAAAAGCGCCGAACCGTAGATGGCGGCAGAAAACTCCATGGTAGAAAGGGCCGTCAGCATGCGGAAACTTTTCTGCATCGATTTCAGGTCAACTATGAGACTGCGCTTGTTGGCCGGGTTCAGCTGGAACTTGTCCGCAGCCACGGTATAGTGCTTGGCCGCTCCCGAAGAATCAATCCATTCGAAGGTGAGGCTGTCCAGCATGGAGGACACGTATTCCTTGGTCAAGTTCCCCAGGAAATGAATTTCCATCTGGTCCATGCGGCCGTCGCCGTCGGTATCCCGCACAAAGTTCTGCTGGGTGCTGGGCGGTATGGGACTCTGGATAAAGGCTGCAAAGGCCCCGCTGCAAAGCAGGGACATTCCAAGCATTACCTTTGTCAAAAGCCTACGCATCACTCCTCAATATACCATAATCCCGGCCTTCTACGGGAATCACCAGCTGCATTTTGGACAGAATTTCGATGTGTTTTTCGAAGACGGCCTTGAAATCCTCCCCCAAGACCTCTTCGTCGTCGTGGTCCAGGTTGTAAGAAGTGTAGCTTCCGTCGGGGAAAATGGAGATACAGCAGTCCCAGGTGATGTCCCCTTCTTCCTCCTCCTGGTCGTCGTCCCGGTCCATGCTTTCTAGCATGAGCATGGGGCGCGGGGCTGCGATGGGGTCGGCGTGTCCGTTCTCGTAGATAAAGTAATTGCGGCTAATCAGTTCGTGCTCCAGGGCCATGGTGCTGGGCACGCGCTCGAATTCGCCACGGAGCCTGCGGATGTTCCCCAGGTCGTCTTCGTAGGGGTCCTGAAAATCCTGGGGCAGCACCACCTGGTGGTAGTCGAACTTCTTGCCGCTGGCGGCGTAGTTGTCCAGCCAGGACTGGGGCGGTTCCGGACGCAGGGTCAAAAAATCCTCAAAGGAATCCAGAATGTCCTGGAGGCGGGACTCCCAGGGCTTGGTCTTTTCGGCCTGGACCAGTTCCATGAAATTTTTCAAGCGTTCTTCCCCCGGAACCATGGAAAGTTCCGCACTGGGCACGTTGTTCATATCAAATTCAGCCATAAAAATCTCTCGTCTGTAATCACCACTCCTCCACGGTCCTTACCGTAAGGCTCATGGCGATATCCTTCTCGTAATAGGCGGGCTCGTTGATAAAGATGGGCCACACGCTCTCGCGTCCGTCCGGCTCGCCCTGATACAGAATGTCCTTGCCGTCGAAGGTGCGAAACAACTTGTCGCCCTTTTTCAGTTCGCCAAAGTCACGGCCCAACAAGTCGGGATGGATCATGGCCTCGATGGGGGCTCCCGCCCAGGCCTTGGGAAAACCTAGGTCCCGAAGTTGCGTAAACACTTCCACCTGGATGGGAGCACGCTTCTGGAGTTCCCCACGGTTCCAATCCTCCGCAAGTTCCAGGTAACGCCTCACCAGACTTTCCGATTCTTCGAACAGGCGGGCATCCAGGGTGCCGTGCTGCTGGGGGCCAATCTCGATGCACACGTCCGCCTTGGCCACCGTCCCGAAATAGGGCGACATGCTCCGTTCTTCGGGCTGGTAATAAATCCACGCGTCCTTGAATTCCTGGGTCAGCACGGCGGAAGCTTTCATGGTGAAGGGGTCCCGTGCCGAAAGAATCAGGCACAGCCCCATGTTCGCCCCCGTATTGTGCACGTCCAGCAACAGGTCCGTCTTTGTGCCTGTTCCCTTGGGGCCGTATATGCGGTTCAGTTCCCGGGCACGGCGGAACTCGTATTCCTCAGGTTCTGCACTCATATCCAGGCACACCTGCGAAAAAGCCCTGTTCAAGTCGTGGTCGCGATACCGCCTGTTCAGCCGAACCGCCTCCGGGTTCGAAAGCACCAGTTCCACCTTGGCGCTTGGGCAACAGGAGCTGTAGCATTCGGGGTGTTCCATCCACTTTTCCACCAGCCGGACACCTGTCCGCTCGTTTCCGTGAGTCCCGCCCGCTACGACAATGTTTTTAATCAGGCTCATGGTAAGCATTATAGAAAAAAGGTTAGCACTTGGCGAGCAAAATGAGCTGTGAGTTATGGGTTATGGGTTATGAGTTGTGGGTTGTGAGGTGTGAGTTGCGGATTGCGAGGCACTAGCCACTCGCATCTCATACCCCAAAGGGCCGCAGGCCCGACCTCACTCCTCAAAGCGAAGCGACCTCAAACCCCTAGCCCCTAGATCCTATCCCCTAATTACTATCTTTCCCCCCATGGACCTGGATTTCAACCGACGGCTTTCTATCGCCCCCATGCTGGACTGCACCGACCGTCACGAGCGGTATTTTTTGCGGTTGATTTCCAAGAACATACTGCTCTACAGCGAGATGGTGGTATCTGCAGGACTTTTGCACTGCAAGGACCCGGAACTGTTCCTGTGCCACGAAAACTGCGAAATGCCCGCGGTGCTCCAGCTGGGCGGAAGCGCCCCTGCAGAACTTGCGGCGGCAAGCAAGATGGTGGAACGCGCAGGCTTTGGCGAAGTGAACCTAAACTGCGGATGCCCTTCGGACCGGGTGCAGAACGGGAACTTTGGCGCCTGCCTCATGAAGGACAAGAACCTGGTGGCCGACTGTTTCAAGGCCATGCAGGATGCCGTTTCCATCCCCGTCTCCATCAAGTGCCGCATCGGCGTAGATGAATTCGACAGCTGGGAATTTTTCCGGGACTTTGTCGGCACCATCGCCGACGCCGGCTGCCGAATATTCATTATAC
>JAEDLI010000084.1 GCA_016295375.1 Fibrobacter sp.
ACTGAACCACGACAGCTCCACCAACGGGCTCATCAAGTGGTTCAAGAAGCACCAGAAGTAAGTATAAGGCGGGGCGTTTCCCCGCTTCCACATTGAAATCCCTGCCTCTAAGCAAGGATTTTTCCTTAGATTCGCATCCTCACGGGTGCGTTTTTTTGGCCAGTGTATTTCGAAACAAAAAGCCCTCTCTCTCGAGAGGGCTTTCGCGGGATAGACGAGGCTTGAACTCGCAACCTCCGGCGTGACAGGCCGGTGCTCTAACCAAAATTGAGCTACCACCCCATTGTGGTTTGCCCGGTTTCCCAAGCAACGGAGCAAATATATAAATGTAGATTCACTCTGTCAAGGGCAAAAGGGGCTGTTTTTGACAAAATAGGCTATTTTTTCTTCTTTTTGGACTCCAGCCATTCGTCGAAGGTGATGCTGCGGTCGATGACTCCGTTCGGGGTCAGTTCGAGCACGCGGTTCGCGATCGTCTGTACGAATTCGTGGTCCTGGGAGCAGAAGATAATCGGGCCCTGGAAGGCGGTGAGGCCGTTGTTGAGGGCGGTGATGGCTTCCAAGTCCAGGTGGGCGGTGGGCTCGTCCAGCAAGAGGCAGTTCGCGTTGCTGAGCATCATGCGGCTGAGCATACAGCGCACCTTTTCGCCACCGCTAAGCACGTTCGCGCTCTTGAGGGCTTCTTCGCCGGTAAAGAGCATGCGGCCGAGGAACCCGCGGATGAAGGTTTCGTCCTGTTCCTTGCTGTACTGGCGCAGCCAATCCACCAGGGAGAGATCGCAGCCGAAGTAGGCGTCGTTATTTTTGGGGAAGTAGCTGTAGCTGATGGTGTTGCCCCACTTGAGCACGCCATCGGGTGCCTTGGTTTCTTCGGCGATGAGCTGGAAGAAGGCGGTCTTGAGTGTGTCGTATTCACCGACGAGGGCCACCTTGTCGCCACTGTTCAGGCTGAAATCGAAGTTCTTGCAGATGATGCCGTCGCCGCCGTCGATGGTGGCGTTCTTGACTTTTAGCACGATCTTGCCCGGTTCGCGGTCCATCTTGAAGTTGACCCATGGGAACTTACGGCTAGAGGCCGGCATTTCTTCGACGGTCATCTTGTCGAGGAGCTTCTTGCGGCTGGTGGCCTGCTTGGCCTTGGCTGCGTTAGAAGCGAAGCGGCGGATGAACGCCTTGAGTTCTTCGATCTTTTCTTCGGCGCGGCGGTTCTGGTCCTTGCGCTGCTTCTGGGCGAGCTGACTTGCTGCATACCAGAATTCGTAGTTACCGCCGTAGATGTTGATCTTGCCGTAGTCGATATCGCAGGTGTGAGTGCAGACCGCGTTGAGGAAGTGACGGTCATGGCTCACCACGATCACGATGTTTTCGAAACGTTCCAGGTAGTCTTCGAGCCAGCCGACAGTTTCCAAGTCCAAGTGGTTCGTCGGTTCGTCGAGCAAAAGAATGTCCGGGTTGCCGAACAGCGCCTGGGCGAGGAGCACGCGCACCTTGAGGCCGGCGTCCAAGTCGGCCATGAGGCTGTAGTGGAATTCTTCGGGAATGCCGAGTCCTTTCAGGAGCACTGCTGCGTTAGAGTCGGCTTCGTAGCCGCCGATTTCGCCGAAGCGGGTCTCGATTTCCATGGCCTGCATGCCCTGTTCTTCCGTCATTTCGGGGAGCGCATAGAGTTCGTCGCGTTTCTTGCCCAGCTCGTAGAGCTCGGGGAAACCCATCATGACGGTTTCGAGAACGGTGTTCTGTTCGTAGGCGAAGTGGTCCTGCTTCAGGACGGCGATGCGTTCGCCCGGGTCCTTGGTGACTTCACCGGTGTTGGGTTCGAGTTCGCCCGAAAGGATTTTCAGGAAGGTTGATTTTCCGGCGCCGTTCGCACCGATGACTCCGTAGCAGTTGCCACGCTTGAAGGAGAGGTTCACCTCTTTGAAGAGGACGCGGCTACCGTATTGAAGACTGACATTAGAAACGTTGAGCATGGGCCAAAGATAGTAAAAGATGAGTGCCACGGCAAAACAATTATTGTTTTGACATGGCCGAATCGCACTATCTACGTTTCAAAGAAATGTCAAGATAGTAAATTAGGATCTAGGATTTAGATTCTAGGGGCTAGAGAGGATTCTTTTTTTCAGATGATGTTTTCAACGATAAGGGATTCGCCTTGCACGCGGAACTTGATTTCGTGGTCGGAGAATTTCAGTCCGTAGATTCGTGCGGGGTCGTCCTGGTAATGGGGGCGCGGGTCCTGCCGCAACAGTTCAATCAGGGCGCGGCGTTTTTCCGGAGCGACCTTTTCTAGTTCGGTATCGGAGATTTCCACCTGCAGCCTAGATTCTGGAGCGGTTGCCGCAAAGCCCCCGACGGCGTCGGGGATGCTGTCGGCGTAGGGGAGGTAGGGCTTGATATCCACGATGGGCGTGCCGTCCATCAGGTCTGCCCCGCTTACCACGATGACAGGGCCGTTTTCCTTGTCGTTATGGATCTCTTCGATTTTTACGCAGGACATGGCCAGAGGGTTTGGCCGAAAGCTGGACCGTGTGGCGAACACTCCCAGGCGGGTGTTGCCGCCCAGGCGGGGCGGCCGTACCGTAGGTTTCCAGGTGTCCCGGACATTTTCGGAAAAAATCCACAGGAGCCACAGGTGGCTGAATCCTTCTAGACCGCGAATGGCGTCAGGATTGCGGAACTCCTTTTCGAATACGATTTGCGACCGGAGCTCCTTCAGGATTCCACTCTGCCTTGGAATTCCGAACTTTTCAGGGAAATCGCTCCTGATGCGGGCGACGGTCTTGAAATTGAATTCATCCATGGTGCCGTACCCAATGCCGGTAGGCCCTATCCGCCTTGGCGTTTTTCAATTTCAACCGCTTATTCAAGGGCCAGTAAATGAAGGCGAAAAGGATATACCCGCACAAAAGGACAATCCAGTGGTTCAGCCCTAGCCGCGTTTCCAGAAGCCGCATCTCGATAAACATGATTGGGCCTGCAATCAGGAACAACGGCAGCTGCCGGCATTGGTCACCCAGGGAATAGCGGGATTCGTAACTCACGATGGAGTTCATCATGGGGAAACTGGTGCAGAACCCGCCCATGAGCCGCTTGATGACCATGAGTCCCGCCACCACGAAGGCGATGGCCGGAGCCTTGATATAAACCGGCAGGGGAGTCTTGTAGGGGACACCCGACTTGTAGGGCTGCTTGATGAATATGAGGATTCCTAGCAGGAAATCGAAGAGGCAGACCCCGTAAAAGACGGGCTCGCTGTCGGGAACGATGGGCTGGAGCGTCATGCCGATAAGTACAAAAATGACAAGCCCGATAATGATGGCGGGAACGATAGGGATATGCAGCTTGTTGCGCCCGATGCGTACCACATGAACATACATGAGGCAGAGCAGGGCCGAAATGGCGTTGGCCGCTCCCATGGGGAGGCCAACCGCAATGTAGGCGAAACCGCAAGGAATCGGGATGGTGGCCGCCACCGCCTTGAGCTGCGGGTCCTTCATGTAGGCACTGGCTGTACC
Source organism: Fibrobacter sp. (assembly GCA_016295375.1). Lineage (GTDB taxonomy): Bacteria > Fibrobacterota > Fibrobacteria > Fibrobacterales > Fibrobacteraceae > Fibrobacter. The sequence continues at coordinate 3,516 of JAEDLI010000084.1, forward strand.
CAGGGCCGTCACCATAAAGATGAGCAACCAGTCGTAGGGTTCAAAGTTGAAATTGAGATTCTGCCACATGGTAGTCCAGGGCGATTTGCGGCCGGGCTAGACGAATTTTTTCAATATATGCTTGCTGGACACGAAATACTCGATACCGCTGATGATGGTGATGGCGGTAATGACTCCCATGACAGCCTGGGGGAAAACATTCCAGATGGATTCGAAATTCGGAATCAGCTTTTGTACGGGGTCGATTGCCCCAAGGAGTATAGCCACGATGCCGATTCCCTGGAGGGCGGTTTTCCACTTACCGCTACGACGGGCGGGCATGATCATGCCTTCGCTGGCGGCAAGTGTCCGGAGGGTCTCTACGCTGGATTCCCTGAAGTAGATAAGCGCAACCATCCAAACAGGAGCGTAGCCTGTGGCGATAAAGCACATGAAGATGGTCATGTTGGAAATCTTGTCGCTGAAGGGGTCCAGGTATTTGCCCAGGGTGCTGACTTCGCCCATGGCACGGGCGAGCTTTCCGTCCAGAAAATCCGTGAGCATAAAACCGAGAACCATGACCAGGGCAAGCACCTTGAACACAAGGCTGTTGTTGCTGTAGTCCAAATCGTTGTCGTAGAAAAACACCCACAAGAAAAATGGTGTGAGCACGATACGGCTCATGGTGAGCTGGCTTGCGATAGAAAGGGGCTTTCGGTGGGCGGGGTCACGGTAGTACCAGTAGGCGTAGGCGACGGTAGAGGCGAGAATCAAGAGGATGGTTGCCACCATGCATATCTGCTGGTATTCTTCAAGGTTCAGCAGATAAACGCCCATGGTGATGGTGGTGGCCAGGTTGGCCAGCTTGCTCCAGCGCCTCTTGTGGGGAAGTTTCTTACCTTCGCGAAGAACGCCCAGGGAGAACAGGGTATGGGCGATAAGGCGGGCGAGGAGCAGGGCGCAGCCCACGCCGAGAATTTTTTCAACGCTTTCGGAGTAGACCAGTTCCCGTACGAAGATACTGGTCATGACAGCAAAGGAGAGGAAACCGTCGATAAAGTTGAGCCATAGCTTGTAATAGGGTTTTTCAATATCTTGACCGCGAAGCTGGTATAGCTTGAACCAGCCCATAATAAGGGCGATAGCCACAAAGGCGGTTGCCATCTTGGTCATGCCTTGCCATATAAAGGCAATAACGCAAATAAAGACAATTGCTCTAAGTACGCTCCAAAGGCGGTTGCGGAAACGAACCTCTGTTTTTGTGACCTCGTTCATCGGTTGTTCTCCAAGAGTTGTTTCGCGTGTTCACGAGTGATTTCGGAATTTTCGCCCAGCATGCGGACCAATTCTTCAATGCGACCTTCGTAATCCAGGTCCTTAACGCTAGTAAATGTACGACCGTCTGTTTCGGCCTTGCTGACAGAAATCTGGTGATTGGCACGGCTTGCCACCTGGTGCAGGTGGGTGATGGTCAATACCTGATGGTGCTTGCCCAGGTTCCGCAGGGATTCGCCAATGCGGTTTCCTACCTCTCCGCTGATGCCGGAATCCACTTCGTCGAAAATCAGGAGCGGTACGGCGTCCAGTTCGGCCATGACAGTCTTGATGGCGAGCAGCACGCGGGAAAGTTCACCGCCGGAGACCGCTTTCTGCAGGCTTTTTTCGCCTTCGCCCGGGTTCGGGGCCAGCAGGAACTCGATACGGTCCTTTCCGTTAGACGAAAGGGCCTGTTCGACAATCTGGGTCTTGAATACGGCCTTGGGCATGCCGAGGCTCTGCAGGTTGCTTTCTACCGTCTTGTCAAAGACGGCCGCCGCCTTCTTGCGGCTGTCGGAAAGTTCCGTCGCGGCTTTCTCCAGCTTGTCGGTGCAGGCCTTGAGCTGCCTGTTCAGTTCTTCAAGGTCGCTGTCTAGGTTCTCTATGCAGCCCAGTTCCTCTTTGCGCTTTTCGGTGAGTTCCAGAAGGCCTGCGACGTCGGTGCGGTACTTGCGCTTGAGCTTCTGGATTTCGGCGATGCGCCCGTTGGCGCGGTCCAGCTCGGCGGCGCTGAGGGCTTTTTCCGGTGTCCGACGCATCAGGTCCTTGCAGATGCTTTCGAAGGGGTCCGAAACTTCTACAAGGGCCTGCAGGTCCTCTTCGTAGTGTGGAATTTTTTGTGCAAGCCCCTTCAGCTTGGAAAGCAAGCTTTGGGTCTGGTCCAGGATGCCGTTGTCGTTACCTACAAGGGCCTGGATTTCCATCAGGTAGTTCTGTTCGACTTCGCCCTTGCTTCCGCGATGGACCTTTTCTTCCAGTTCTTCTTCTTCGCCCAGCTTCAGGTTTGCCTTGGAAAGTTCGTCGAACTGGAATTTCAGAAAGTCTTTCTGGGCGGCCAGTTCCTTGGCCCTGGATTCCGTTTCGGAAATCTTGTTGCGTATAGAATTCCATTCGCTCCAGAGCTTGGAGTAGTTCTTCAAAAGTTCGCCGTTACCGGCGTAGTCGTCCAGCATCTGGGTGTGGGTTCGCACGTCCCGCAACAGCAGCTGTTCGCTCTGGCCGTGCATCTGGATGAGCAGGTCTCCAATCTTTTCCAGATCGGAAAGGCTTACTATGGCTCCGTTGACCCGGGCCCTGCCCTTGCCGTTTTCGAGAATCTCCCTGCGGATAATGAGCTCGTCGTCGCTGTCGATTTCGAGGGTGGCGAGCAGTTCCTTGACCTGGGGGAGGTTCTTGATGTCGAAGATTCCTTCGATGACGGCTTTTTCTTCGCCTGCACGGACCATCGAAGATTGCCCGCGGTCACCGCAGATGAGCCGCAGGGCCTTCATCAGCACGGACTTGCCTGCGCCAGTTTCGCCGGTAATGGCGGTAAAGCCTTCGTGGAAAGGAACTTCTTGCTTGGCAATTAGCGTGAAACCGTTTATACTCAGGGACTTCAACATGGCGGATACAAATTAGAAAAAAACGTTAGTCAAGTTACTGTTAATTAAAAGTGAAAAATGAAAAAATATCAATTCTTCTTGTCTTAATAGTCACACCCGACAACTCACAACTCATAACTCACAACTTACTTTTCGAATTCAATGACGCTTCGGTAGATGGGACGGCCTTCTTTCTTGTACTTGCGTTCAAAGCCGGTAGAAATACCTTCGGTAGGTTCTGCGGTATTGCGCACAATCACCTTGCAGCCCGGGAAAGCGTCAAAAGTTTCCAGGGCGATTTCGTTGTATTCCTTGTGGTCGGTACCCCAGTAGAAAATCCTCTTGCCGGGTTTTAAAACTCTGGCTACTTCTGCCAAGAAATCCGGTCGCAGAAGCCTGTTCTTGTGGTGGCGTTCCTTGGGCCATGGGTCCGGAAAGTACATGTGGAAGGCGTCAACGGTATTGTCCTTGACGGCATCCCGCAAAAAGTAGAACACGTCACCCCGGAGCATGGCAGCATTGTTCAGAACCTTGCTGCTTTCCATTCGCGTATGGGCAAATGCCGCCCAGGTGTAGTCCCATTCGCTTCCCATGACAAAGTAATCCGGATGCTTCTGGGCGTATTCAATCATGAAGGTTCCCTTGCCGCTGCCGATTTCCACTTCGATGTGGCCGTTTTCGTTCGGGAACATGTCCTTCCACTGGAAGGGGAGCTTGTGGGGCTTGCCGTCGGGCGTGCGGATAGGCTTTCGTCCGTCGTCGCTCCGGAACACGTAGTGCCAGAGCCCCTTCTTTTCGGGGTCTTCGCTTAAGTCCCTGTAAAACTCAGGAACGACAATTTCTTTTTCTTCTTTTTCCATCTTAGATAAAGGGGATAATTCTTTCCTTGAATTTTTTAGGCATTTTCTTGTCCAGCATTTCGCGGATATGCCTTTCGGAATACTTCATGGAAAAGTGAGTGAGGATGATTTTTTCGCAGGCGATTTCGCCGTCGAATTTTTCCAGGGTATTGACGATGTGCTGCAGGTGGGTGTGGCCCTTCTTGCGGCTCATGGGTTCGTCCTCGTCGTCCAAAAAGGTGCATTCCGTCACAAGGATTTTGGACTTGAAAATTTCCGGATTCTCCTTGAGGCTTTCTCCCAGGCAGTCGCCCATGAAACTTATCAGGGGCTCATAGACTTCACGGGTAATCTCTACGCCGGACTTGCGGAGTTCGATGATTTCACCGGGAGTTTTCCCCAGGTATTCGTCTTTTAGCTTCCGCTTGTGCAGGAACAGGGTCGCTCCCATGGCGGGCACGGAATGCTTTACGTCAAAAGGTTTCAGCACCAGGTCCTTGCGGTACCGCAGTGGAATCATCGCTCCCGCTTCTACGGCACAAATTTCGGGCAGCCGGAACTTGGTTTCGGGGACTCCTTCGAACATGGCCTCGGCTCGAATCCATTCCCTTGCTCCTTTGGCGATGGAGGCGGGCATATAGTAAACGCTGTCACGCTCGACGCCCATCATCTTGCGGAGGCTGTGGTGCCGCATGAGGCAACGGGCGTGGTCTCCGTGGGCATGGGTCAAGAATACATGGTTGATGGATGTGGCCGAAAGAGGGCATTCGCCCATGTCGACCACAAAGTCCAGTTCGGGAAATTGCAAATAGGTCGCAAGCCCGGAAATGGAAAATCCGTTGATGGAGGTGCAGGATGTTTCCAGGTGGACTTGCTTGAGGGCGTTATGGATGTACTTGTTTTCGCCGGCCACGCAAATTACTTCTTCTTGGCTGATTTTCTTTCGTTATCCTGGGCTACAAGAAAATCAAAGTCGTCACAAGTCATGGCCTCGATATGGTTACCCATGGCCACGCTGCGTGTTCTGGCGTTGCCCTTTTTCTCGGGAATCCGGAAGCAGAAATCGTAGGTGTTACCCATGTCGGTAGGGATACCCATCTTGAAAATTCTAATGCGTTCCTTGCCGCTGTAGATTTCGTGGTAGTCGTAGCTGTTCTGGACTTTTTCCAGTCTCTTTTCCTGGTTGAACTGGAGTTCCCGAGTGATGGGACCGTCCAGGTACAGCGGTAGGGAATTCTGGAAACGGAGTTCCAGCTGGCCGTCGGTTTTTACAATGGAGGTTCCGTTGGGGTTAATCAGGTAGCGCTGTTGGGGAATGTTCCTGTACGCCTTGTTGTGGACCCTGCGGACTCCGCACATTTCACGCATGTCGGGATTGGCTACAAAGTCAATGTCGCGGCAAATGGGGGGGAGATTGGTTGGGACTTCAAGGTCGTCCCCGTTAGAAGAACCGGCACATCCGGCCAAAAGAATCGGGGCTACAAAGAGCGGAACAAACTTTAGAAATTTCATGTTTCAAATATAAATTTAATGGCATTCCGTTTTTTTGGGTAGACAAAAAAAATGCCCCGTGAGGGGCATTTTTATAAATCGACTTGATTGTCGGCCTAGAGAATATCCACAATGGCTGTGAAGAGAGCATCTGCCAGTGCGTTGGTTTCAAGACCTTCGAAGATATTGAACTGGTTGAACACGATCTTGCCCTTGCCGAAGGGGAGGGTCTGCAGGTCCACACCGCCCTTGATTTCGCCATCCTTGATGGAAAGGGACTGGGCATATACCTTTGCCCCTTCCAGCTTGCTCATGGAAAGGCTCGGCATGACAGCGGCTGCCGTATGGTCAAGGACGTTTGTGCCGAACACCTTCAGGAGTTCAGAACCGTCAGGAATGTAGTGCAGGCTGATACCGTTGGCTCCGGTGGTCCAGTGGGATTCCAGGGTGCAGTCGAATTGGTGGCTCTGGTTCAAGAAATCCACGTCGTCCTGGGTCATGTCCGAAAGCAGCAGGGTCTTTCCGCCGTTCTTGGTAACATCGACTATTTTGTCCAAAATTTCGTCGGGCCAAGAACTGAGGTTTGCCGTGAAGATAATCTTTTCAGGGCCGGAGAGTGCGGCAAGAGCGTCGCTGGACTCTTCGCTGTTGTCCAAGAAGCAGACCTTCTTCATGGCAGACTTTACATCGGCCTGTTCGATGACGATTAGGTCTTCTGTAGAGGAGTGGACTTCTTTTCCGCCATCCTTGAGGGTGAACTTAATCTGGTACTTGCCCACACTTCGAGGAGCCATGAGGGAGCAGATTCCAAGCTGGGTAAGGCTTGTCTTGCCCACAGGTTCTTCGGGAGATTGGGCCTTGGTACTTACGACCTTGCCCTTTTCGTCTAGCAGGGAAATTTCAATCCCCACATTTTCAAGGCGGCTGTTGTTCAACAGGGTCAGCTGGAAACTGATTTCGCTCTGCGGCGTGACCACGTGTTCCAGCTCGCTTACCAGGATACGGCTCGGAGTGGAAATTTCCTTGGCGAAGTCCGTAAAACCCTTGCTCTTGCGGTTTTCATCGTTGAGACCGCTGAAATCGATACCGTAGTCGGCCCACTGGTCCAGGAAAAATCCGGCGATTTGCGGGTTGCTCTGGAATGCCGTAATCTGGTCCAGCTTGCTCTTGATGGCGATGCTGTTGGCATCCTTGCAGAAGGTGTCGAATTTTTTCCAAGCGGCTATATCGGCGGTGGCGAGAAAATCCTCGATTGCCTTGTAGGCGTTCTTGATGGCCTTCTGGTTCTTGACGCTCCTGGGTCCGCGCAGGTTGGTGGGCTTGGCGGGGAGCAAGGTGTGGTTTTTCAGGGTGACCAACATCTTGTTGTTCAAGTCCAGGTCCACTCTCTCGTCTTCGTCCTGGAAAACGCTGTCGCCAAGGCCTGCATCGGGGACTGAAAGCTCTTCGTCTTCGCGGTCAAAGCAGTGGGCGAGGTAGTGGGAATAATTGGCACTGGGGCAGAGCCGCGGGTTGATGCGCAGGCTTGCGTACTGGGAGATATGGTCCACAGAGACGGGAAGGAGCTTGCCGGTGTCCTTGTGGAACACGCCTTCGTTGTCTA
>JAEDLI010000085.1 GCA_016295375.1 Fibrobacter sp.
GCCCGTGATGCCCGCCTGGAGCGCCATGGGAGCGTATTCGTCTTCGCTGTCGTAGGCGGTCACATAGCCCGCGTTGGTGAGTGTCGCACCAAAGGCCATGTATCGGTTCACCTTGAAGGAGCCGCCGATGTCGCCCAAGATGGCGTAGGCCGTTTCGTCTTCGATGGTCTGGCTTGCGAAGCGGGCGGTAACACCCCAGTTGAAGGCGGAATTACGGCTACCGAGGCCAAGCTGTGCGGCCCAGGCGTAAGCGCCGTAGTCCCCTGTCTCGAGACCGTTTTCGTCGCGACCTTCGATGTCGTCGTAACCCAGGTAATCCAGGCCTGCCGAGAAAGTGAATTTGTCCGCAAAAGGAAGGCCGTAGTAAACATTGATGAAACGGTCCGAACCCATGCCGTCAAAGACAATCTGGTTCAGGCCGAACTCCGGGGATTCTACGGTGCTCATGGCCAGCGGGTTCCGAGTCACTTCGGAAGCCCTGGCGGGGTCTGCAACGCCAGCTCCCGCCAGGGCGGCAGTTCGCGGCGAAACCTGCAGCGCAAGAAACTTCATGGTCACGCCACCCGGGTCCACGTTCCAATACTCCCCTGCAAAAGCGAGGGAGCCTGCGGCCAGGGCTGCGGTAAGGAGTTTCTTGAACATACGGCTACAAGATACAAAAATAGACGTAACGTAGGACATAGTCCGACTGGTATTAGGGGCTAGGATCTAGGGGTTAGGGGCTAGGAAATGTGGAGTGTGGGGTGTGAGATTAGTAATGAGTTGCCAGTTATGAGTTGTGAGTTCTTATAGTAGCGCCTTTGACGCCAAATTATGGACTGAAGACTGATAACAGACGACTGATAACTCAGGGGCTTCCTTCGAGTATTAGGTCGGGGCTTGAGGTTCGAGGCGCGAGGCTTTTTTCTAAATTTTGATCCATGCTGAGCGTCGTTGTCCTGACCGTGCTTACCGCAATCTATGCGGTTGCCATTCTCACGTTTGCCGTGGGGATTATCCGCACGCACAGGCACAAGGGGAGCGCCACCCCCTATGTTTCCGTGGTCATTCCCATGCGAAACGAAGAAGAATTCTTGCAGCGGACTCTGGACGCCCTAGCCGTCCAGGAATACGCAGGACAATACGAGATTATCTGCGTCGACGACCGCTCTACCGATTCCACGGGGAAAATCCTGGACGATTTCGTCGCGACCCACGGGGACAAATTCCGCGCCATCCATCTGGACCCGAACCTCCCCAAGGTAGAGAGCCCCAAGAAGCGGGCCCTGGAAGCGGGATTCAAGGAAGCCCGCGGCGAAGTCCTGCTGATTATGGACGCCGACTGCGTGCCGACCAAGCGCTGGCTTGCCTCCATGGCGGGTAGGTTCGAAGGGAACATCGCCATCGTGCAGGGGCCAAAGCGGAACACCGGCGGCTGGAGCCCCGTGCATCAGTACCAGAGGCTCGAGACCCTGGCCTACACCTCCATCGAGGCCGCCGGATTCAGCCTGGGCCACCCCATGCTGGCCAGTGCCGCATGCCTCGCCTACAAGAAGGACCTGTTCTTCAAGGTGGGCGGTTTCGGGGACCTAGTGAACCTTTCCAGCGGCGACGACGATATGCTCATCCACAAGATGATCAAGGAACCGGGCGTGGAGTTCTGCTACAACCTGAGCGCCGACGCCCTCATAGACACGGCCCCCGTGGATTCCCTGAAGTCCCTGTTCTTCCAGCGGGCACGCTGGAGCAGTAACGGCACCAAGTACGACAGTCACCTCTACACGCTGGCGCTTTCCCTTATCTACACGTTCCTGGTCTGGCTTCTGGTGAGTCCTTTTTTGGTGGCTTTCGCCGACTTCCCCATCGCCTGGTTTGCCATCCCTATGGGCGTGAAGGTCCTGTGCGATTTGATTTTTCTCACCTGCGCCGCTGTGAAGCTCCACTCCAAGCGGCTTTTGTTGGCTCTGCCCGTCACCGAGATCATACAGGTGCCCATGAACGTGTTCGCCGTTCCCTTCGGGCTGCTGGGGCTTTTCAAGTGGAAATAGGGCCTGCGAATGTGCCTAGCCAAGTGTAAAAAGCTCATCCCGCTCGGCGTTATTTTTCTAGCGGCCTTTGCCGTTTTCTGCAAAATCCATTATTCCGACGGTGATGACGCCTTCTTTGACAGCTGCGTCAAGAGTATGTCGTTTCTTGAATACCTCAAGGAACGTTACCTGACCTGGACAGGCCGCATCGGCGGAGAGACTGCCATCTACGTCACCTTTACTCTGGGAATCTGGTTCTGGCGTGTGGCGAATGCCTTCATGGTCACCATGCTCCCGACCCTCGTGTTCCTGATTTTCAAGAAGATTTATCCCGGCGATGTCGGCGCAAAACCCACATGGAGCGACCTGCGCCTCTTTCTCTTGACTTGCGCAGGATTCCTGCTGATGGACGTAGTCACCTTCGGGCACGCCGCCGTCTGGGTCAACGGTTCCGTCTTTTACACCTGGGCGTTGGTCAGCGCGTTCCTGTGCATTTACCTCACTTTAGACTACTTTATTTCTGGCGCCGATTCCACAAAAAAAATCCTTGCATCGATTCCCTTCGGCTTGTTTGCCGTCTCGTCAATAGAACAAATAGGATTTTTCTTGTTAGCCTACTTTGCGGGTGGAATTATCTTCAACAAACTTCAAAAGAGAACCGTTTCCTCTCTGCTATATGTTGAATCCTCCGCTTTGCTTGCTGTTTTTGCCATTGTCCTTGCCGCCCCCGGAAACACCCTGAGGATTGTAGCCGAAACGGAGACCTGGTTTCCCGCCTTCAAGGAACTTTCCGTCGGAGAGCACGCCTTTATTTCGGCCCAATGGCTGCTGTCGTCTTTCGCCAACGAAAGCAAATTTTTCTTCGCGCTCATCTGGATTGCAGCCCCACTTTCCGCAGCATCCAAAAGCAAGCCGGTTATCGTAGCAGCTGTGCTATTCTCTGCAGTTGCGCTCCTTCCGCTAGCAGGAATCACCCCACTTGCCGACATGGGCATCAACTACATCGACCCTGCTGTCCGACCCGAAGTTTTCCCTAGCCTTGTGCAAGCGACCCCAATGAACATCCTTGCGATGATTTGGTGGTTTGCGGCAACGGCCTTCACCCTGTTTTTAATCCAAAAGCATCTCGGCGCAAAGAGCGCAATCCTCTTTATCGTGGCTATCCTTTGCGAAGCCATGATGTTTTTCTCCCCAACCATCTATGCATCGGGCGAAAGGGTTTTCTATGTCACCGACTGGATTCTCGTATTTATCATCTTGAATCAGGTTTCAAAAATCCCGTCTGAAAAGCGCAAACTAATTTTCTTTTCCTTGGCCCTTATCTTAACAATACTGAACGAGGTCACTCAGGCCTCCGAGCTGCTTGCAAAACTGAACGGGAATTAAAAGGGGCGGGTTTGCTAAAGGCCTAGTTTGGCCTTGGCCCAAGCTTCGGCCTGTTCTGCATCTTGCAGTTTTCCGTCTAGCTGGAGTTCAAAGCTTTCGCGAATCAGGTCGCCAAACTGCTTGCCTGGTTTTAATCCGAGAGACATCAGGTAGCGGCCTGTAAGGTAAGGCTCCGGAGCGTTTTCAAAAACGCCCAGCTCAAGGGCCCGCGCCTTCAATCGTTCCACAAAAGCCGTGCGAGCCTGTTCGCCGTACATCGGGTTAGAAGCAACAAGAATGCTGTATTCCCGCAGGCCTTCCAGCGCAACGGACAGCCGGCGAATCTCAGAATCGTCAAGGAACGCACTTTCGGGAGATGCCGTAGACGAATACCTCAACAGTTTCGGAACGTTCCGCAGGAGCTTCACCTCGTTGGTCATGCCCGTTAGGAATTTCTCCCAGTCTTCGGCACAGGAATTCCCCGAAAGGAGCGCTGCAAAGGCCATCGCCATCCGGGACTCCTCGGGTTCAGCGGCCGCATTTCTGGATATGTTGTCCAGGAACTGTCCCAGATTTTCGTAGCTGCCAGCCAGGGGTTTCACCTCCGGGAAAAACCGCAACAGGTCCATTTCCAGAAATGCCCGCAGGCCCAAAGAAGGTTTGCCCGGCTTAAGGAGCCACTTTTTGAACTCTTCGTAAATCCTTTCTTTGGAAAGGTCTTCCAGGGAAAGGCTCCTACAAAGTTCCGCCGTCTCTGGTGCTAACGTCAACTCGAAACGGCTGGCAAACTGCACACCCCGCAAGATTCGCAGGGAATCTTCGGCAAAGGCATCGCTGACATGCTTTAACCTGTGGGCCTTCAGGTCTTCCACTCCCCCGTAGGGGTCGCAAAGGGACAGCTCCGGAAGTTCCATGCCCATGGCATTGATGGTAAAGTCCCTGCGGAGGGCCGCCTCCTTGAAGCTGAGCTTTTCGTCGGTATGCACTACGAACCCGCGGTGGCCATAGCCCACCTTGTTTTCTGTGCGGGGGAAGGAAAAGTCCAACGACAGGCCTTTCATGGCCAAATGAATCACGCCAAAGGCCTTGCCTACCAGGTTCGTGCGGCCGTACTTCGAAAGGAGCGGCACCAGGGCGTCTTGCGCCATGTCGTAAACTTCGATATCGTAGTCCCGGCAGCTCTTGCCCAGCATGGCATCCCGGACCCAGCCGCCCACCAGAAAGGCGCGGCCGCCGGCAGCACGGATATCGCCTGCAATTTTTAGCAGGCGTCCCGGAAGGTCAGGCGAGAATTCATCACCCGAAAGTGTGCGGACCGTGACCATTATTCTTGCGGAACCTCGCTAGCCGTGCTATCTACGGTTGCGGAACTGTCTGCAGGTGCAGAAGCTTTTTCTGTTGCCGTGCTATCCGGCAAGGTCGCAGGCTTCGGCATAGCGGAACTGTCCGAGGGAACGGCGGCCGTAGTATCCCGAGGCACCACCGTCACTGCAGAATCAGATGCCGTATGGACCTTAGCAGTCGTATCTTGGGAAGCAAACCGTTCGTAAATGCTGCGGCGCGCCTCGGCCGAGCCCTGCTTTTTCTTGGCCTCTTCTTCGCGACAGGCCCGCAACTCCTCTTCCATAAATGCGCGTTGGTCTGGGGAATAGGACATGCTGTTATAGCGGTACTCTATTTCGTCGCAGACAACACCTTGACGCTGCCCGGCGCAAGACGCCAAAAACAATCCACAAGAAAACAGCGCCATTAATGCGGCAACCACTACCAAATACTGTTTCTTTTTTCCCATTGTCCTTAACCTCTAATGAATCAATATAATTTTTCCCGTTTTTTTCTTGGACCCTTTGCGGACCACATAATGATAAACCCCAGGAGCCACAAGTTTCCCGGTCTTGTCGGTGCCGTCCCATTCCGCACGGCCACCCAGAACATCGCTATCGTAAAACGACTTTACCAGCGCCCCGCCGCGATTATAAACACTTACGAAAGAGTCTTCTGAAATATTGTCGATAATCAGACGCTGGCCCTGCTTGGGCCTGAATGGATTCGGGTAAGCCTTTACTTCAGCAGGAGCTTCAGACGTCATCATCTTTTCGGCATTCCTCAAATCCTTGCGAGAATAGCGAGTCACGCCGCCATCGTGGGCAAACCAAATCATACCCTTAATAGGGTCAATTGCCAAATCATGCACCTTGTTACTCAGTAATCCCTGCTCTGTAGCCCATCGTTCCACCGCTAGAGTATCCTTGGATTTCTTTCGCTTTGACAAACGAAACACGCCCTGATCGGCAGTTCCAAGCCAGATATTTCCTTGAACGTCTCTGTCCATGGAGGTATACTCGGCACCAATCAACCCTTTTGTCGAGCTAGGCTGAACAAGGGTATCCCTATCCTCGTCCATGTAGGCGAGATTCCCAACCGTAACCATCCATAAAGCATTGTCATCTTTATCAAAAACAAAATCCAAGGGTGCCTTTCCACCGGGAGTAGCATAATTTTTCTTTTCGGAAACCAACAATCTACCCCCATTTTTTGAGGGTGGCGGCAAGCGGAAGACGTCTAATGAACCTCCCAATGAAACATAAAACGCCTCCCTAGAGGAAACATATACCAGCCATTCTCCCGTTTCTGTATCAGTCTTTGCCGCAAGAGTTCCGACAATAGGGGAGGAACCTATTTCAGAGAGGCAACTGATATCGCCGTCTTTTGTGATATATGCTAGGCCATAATTTTTTTGGCCAGATGTCGCCACCAAAAATCCGGAACTATCCGGGGCGGCAGTTGTCCCTATGGCAACGGTATAATCATCTAAGTATTCGTCTAGGCAACTATTCTCGTCTTGCGGAGTCCAGGTCTTAAAGAGGGTATATCCGTTATCCTTAAAAAGGAAAAAGCCCATTCCCCACACATGGGCGAGCAATAAGCCATTATCCAGGGCAGACAGAACTTTCATCCGGTTGTCATAGGATCCGGTATAACTTCCCATACCATTCCAAATCGGGACGCTGTTTAGCCAATTGTACCCATCACTGTACGCCATCCACCCATTTGATGTAGCGGCAACAATTCCCCCTCCTGAAACAGCTGTCATTTCGTAGACACTATCCAGCGCATAATTGTTAAAAAGCGTTTCCCGTTCGATTTCTGAAACGTCCTGTTTTTGACTTTCAAAAAAACGGTCAGCATCACTAAAATTTGTTTTCTTGACCCACGAAGTCGGGTCTACCAGCCGCACGTCGGCTCCCATATTAGCCCAATTCATTTTGCGGCCATACACTTCGGTTCCCAGAAGAACAAATAGCGAATCGTCCTTAATGGAAATTTTTTGAGGCGACCTAGTAACCAGCGAGGTATTTCCGATTTTATCTATCGTCAGAAGGAACGAACTTTGATCGGTATCAAAAAAGGCCAAACAATTTTCAAAGGCGATAACCAAATTGTTTTTTTTCGATATAACCTGGCCAGGAACCACTTGAACTTTCTTATTCAGATAAGAACGGTTTGCAATGCTCCAGCTAGAGGTTTTCTTATCGAATGCCGCAACTAAACCATATTCCGAAACGGCAAATATTTTAGCATCTGTCTGCGCAATACCCAAAAAGGAAGTGGCGCCTAAGCCATCTGCAGAAGTCCAAAGTCTTTTTATTCTAGGTGTCGAAAACTGGACGCCACCACCTGTGGCCAAGACATAACCCGAATCGTATGGAATAGCGGAGTATACCGGCGATGGTTGGGAAAAGACTTTCCACTCGTCGGCCAGAGCAGTGCTTGTTAAAAGCAACAAGGCAAAAATTAACCGCATTAAAGGCACTTTACAAAATTACAAAAATGCACTAGCCCAGCAAAACATTCCGGGCTCTTTTAATGGCCGATTTTCTCCTTTTGGTTATAGCACTAAAAGACACCCCGTATAGGACGCTCAATTCTTCTGTGGATAAGCCCTTGTGGAATGTCATATCGATTAGTTCTCGGTCGCTCCTAGAAAGGGAATTGACCACTCGCATCAAATCGTCATTTTTTTGATTTCCCTCCCGATAAAACACCGAACTTTCGGCAGGCAGGGCCATGTAGTCCCCCACTACATCTGAGGCTATAGAAAACGGCATCATCTTTTGACGGAAACGCACATAATCATAGAAACAATTCCTAAAAACCCGAAATAGCCAAGGAAAAACGGAATCCCCATATTTTATGCTCTTTGCGCATTTGAAAAAACGCAGGGCGATGTTTTGAAAAACATCCTTGGCATCCTCGCTACTCTCGCAACTCATCCTGCACAAGTTGTAAATTTGAGGGGAGTGTGCTTTCCACGCCTCTTCTATCCACTTGTCGTTTTTTGTATCTTTGTTTTTGCCCGGTTGCTTCATGGTTCCCCTCTGTATTTTGACGGCGAAAATTTATGAAATTGAATCTGAAAAAACGAATTTTTGAAAAAATGGCAAACAACTGTTGTCAAGATTCAAACAATTGTTGCCTCTTTGCAAAATATTGTTACCTGCTGCTGTTTGCAACGACTGTTTTCGCCCAGGAATTCAACATGAATTCCATGCCGCCTCCCGATATGCAGATGGAGTATTCGGCAGGGGCGTTGAAAGACGGCGGAACCCTTACCGTAACCGTGACCGTCCCCGACAAATGGCACGTAAACGCCAACAAGGTCACCGACGAATTCTTGAAACCCTCCTCTGTCGAAGCAAAGGCCGAAGGGCTTGAATTCGGCGAAGCGGTTTGGCCAGAACCTATAAAGGAATACAACGAAGCCCTGGAGCTTGAAATCTGGACTTTCCGCGGGACATTTTCCGTCCAGATTCCGGTAAAAGCAGTTGACGGAACAAACTACGACAGTCTTGGTACCACCGTCACCTTCAATTACCAGGCCTGCGACAACTCTATCTGCCTCGCTCCCGCAAGCAAGACCATCTCGTTAGACGGATCGTCAAACGGTGGCGCGGCAGGCGCTGGCGTAAAAAAAAACGATTCTGAAATAGGTGCGGTCGAAGGTCGCACAGGCGAAAGTCGTGCAGACGCCAGGGAGAACGGCGCAGGCAGTGGAACCGGGCTTGCCGACAATGCCTCCGCCGGTATCGCGCTCCTGCTGTTCTTCGCCTTCGTGGGCGGGATCATCCTGAACCTGATGCCCTGCGTTCTGCCGGTGCTCTCCTTGAAGCTTTTCAGCCTGATCAAACAGGCGGGAGAAAGCCGCGGACGGCTCCTCGCTTTGGGAGGAGCCACAACGGCGGGCATCCTGGTGAGCTTCTGGGCGCTCGCCGCCGTTGTCGCCGCCGTCAAGGCCGGCGGCGGGTCCGCGGGCTGGGGGATGCAGTTCCAGAGCGCTGGCTTTATCGCCTTCATGGTGGTCATCCTGACCGCTTTTGCCATGAGCTTTTTCGGAGTCTTTGAAATCTGGCTTCCCTGGAGCACTACTACCCGAATGGACAGCGCAGGCCAAAAATCCGGACTTGCGGGAGCGTTCTTTACGGGTGCGCTCCTGGTGCTCCTGAGCACTCCCTGTTCAGCCCCCTTCCTGGGTACCGCCATGGGGTTCGCCTTTGCGCAGCCCACGCCGATCCTGTTCTTGTTCTTTACTGCGGCAGGCCTTGGCCTTGCCCTCCCCTATATGTTGGTGAGTACCTTCCCCGGCGTGCTTAAAGTTTTCCCGAAACCTGGCGTGTGGATGGTCCATCTGCAACGGGTAATGGGCGTCTTGCTGCTTGCAAGCGTTGGTTGGCTTTTCTGGATTGTAAATGAACAGGCGGGACTTACAGGTGTAGAACTTTTTGCCGCCGTCGCTATCGCAAGCATCGCCTGCTCCGTATTGCTCGGGAAATTCGCAAAACCGGGAACCGCCTTTATCCGTGAAGTTGCGGTAGTCATTCTCAGTAGCGTCGCACTGTTCTCCCTCTGGTTTGCAGGAATCGCTCCCGAATACGAGCGGGCGGCCATCGTCACCTTTAACGCCCGCATGCAACAGCAAATGACCGAAGACGGGTGGTCCCGCTACAGCCCTGCACTCATCGAAGAATTTGCCAAGGCGAAACGCACCGTCTTTATCGACGTTACTGCCGACTGGTGCCTCACCTGCAAGGCCAACGAAGCCGCCGTCCTTGAAGACGAAGACTTTGTCCGCGCCATGGACAGCCTGAACGTGGCCCTTGTAAAGGCAGACTGGACCCGGGAAACTCCCGAAGTTAACGCGCTTCTGCAAAGCATGGAAAAATCAGGGGTGCCCGCCTATGCCATCTACCCCGCCGGAGACGCTTCCAAGCAGATTGTGCTGCCGGAGTTGCTAACCGTCGACGGGATTGTGGAAGAGATAGTAGGAAGTAGGAAGTAAAAAACGAATAGTACAAATGATTTAAAAAGCCTTCAAGAGCAAAGACTTTTTTATTTTTTACAAAAAAGGACCATATATGAAAAAAGCTCTTCTCATCCTCGTTTCTTTCCTTCTAGTTTCCTGCGCACCCACAGTCGTCCAAGACTCTACATCCAATCTCTTTTCACCGGGATTCGCCAATCAGCCATTCAAGATAAAGAAAATGGCTTACATTTCATACAACATTCAGGAAAAAGAAGAGGCCTGTTCCCTTGGCGATTTTTATAATAAATACGTAGGCAAAATTCTTAAAAAAGAAAACAC
Source organism: Fibrobacter sp. (assembly GCA_016295375.1). Lineage (GTDB taxonomy): Bacteria > Fibrobacterota > Fibrobacteria > Fibrobacterales > Fibrobacteraceae > Fibrobacter. The sequence continues at coordinate 10,012 of JAEDLI010000085.1, forward strand.
CAGCATACGAATAGACAACCTCATGAACGTAAGTATGAAGCAACAAGACAAATCAAAATCACGCGCCCCATCTTGCTTCCTCTTCTTCTGTTCCAAGGGATATAATCACCATAAATACAAATGCCACTACGAAGGATACGCCGTTGAATACGACTTATCCGACGTTGAAATAATCAGCGATCCAGACCTTAAGCCGGCAGGCAATATTCCCGCAATCGTAAAAGGAAATTAGAAATGCCTAAATTATTCTGGCTCTTCTGAGCTAAGTGTGGAACATTTTTCTAAAAAATTACCCTGAAAACGGC
>JAEDLI010000086.1 GCA_016295375.1 Fibrobacter sp.
CTGACCAAGCAGAAGAAGATGGGACACCAGTTGCATGTGGACAGCGACCCCGCCGCGACCGGCGAAGTGTCCAGTGAAAAGGTTTAAAAAGAGGATATGAACATGGTGAACGAAATCAAGAATTCTCTGGACGGTGCAGGCCTCAAGGTGGCCATAGCCGTCGCCCGCTTCAACGAGGTGGTCACCGACAAGCTCCTGGAAGGGGCTGTCCGTGAACTGGACCTGTTGGGTGTTGCCGACAAGGACATTACCGTGGTGCATGTTCCGGGCGCTTTTGAACTGCCGGGCGTGTGCCGGAGGCTTGCCGACAGTGGCAAGTACGACGCCGTGATGGCCATCGGTGCCGTGATTCGTGGGGAGACCAGCCACTACGACGTGGTGGTGAACGCCTCTACCGGTGGCGTGGCAAGCATTGCCGCCGAAGGAAAACTCCCGGTGATTCTCGGGATTCTTACCACCGACACAGTGGACCAGGCCATGAACCGCGCTGGCCTCAAGGCCGGAAACCTTGGCTCTAACTGGGCAGCCACTGCCGTGGAAATGGCGAATCTTTATAAGAACATTTAAATGAAAAAGTTGATTCGGATTTCGGATTTATGATTTCGGAATTTTACTCTAGATAAACAATTCCGAACTCCGAACTCCGAATTCTGAATTAGTTAGAAGATCTACTTATGAATAAAACTTATAGACCCGCCCGAGTTTTTGCCATGCAGCTCCTGTATGCCATGGAGATTACGGGCTCTACGGCAGGGGAGGCCCTTCTGGGAGTCCTGGACTCCCAGCCTCTGCAGGACGACCAGAAAAAATACGGGATGAAGCTGGTGGACCTGGTGCAGGCCCATCGCGAAGAACTGGACGAAGACATCAAGGCCTGTTCTGTGCACTGGGAAATCGACCGCATTGCAAAGATTGACTGCATCGTGGCCCGCATCGCCATGGTGGAACTGCTGTTCGTGCCAGACATTCCCGTAAAGGTGGCCCTGTCCGAGGCGATACAGATTAGCACCAAGTACAGCACCGACTCGTCGGGTGCTTTTGTGAACGGGCTTTTGTCCGGGTTCATGAACAAGCGTGGAATCAGCACAGGAATTCAAAAAAGGATAAGTAGTCGTGATTAAAGAAAAGTGGATGAAACATATTTTTGCAGGGATTGCCTGCCTTGTAGCCCTGATCGTCTATGCCATGACCATGGCGCCCACGGTGAGCTTCTGGGACTGCGGTGAATTTGTCGCCTGCGCTAACACCCTCGGCATCCCGCACCCTCCTGGAACGCCCTTCTTCGTGTTCTTCGCCCGTGCGGTCATTGTGCTGCTCCCATTTGTCGAAGAAATCGCGAAGCGGGTGAACTATATCTCCGTGGTGAGCTCTGCGGCTACGGTCTATGTGACGGCCCTCTTTGCCTGGGAACTCCTGGCTACCGTCCTCAAGACGGACGCCCTTGCCGAAAAGATTTCTTCTAAGGTCCGCACCATCGTGCTTGCTACTGCCGCCCTGGTGGCCAGTTTCTTGCTGACTTTCTCCGATACCTTCTGGTTCAATGCGGTGGAAGCCGAAGTCTATGGTGTGGCCATGTTCATCTTGATGCTGGTATCCTACCTTGGCCTGGTTTGGTACAACAAGAAAGATGAACCTTCTAGCGACAAGATTCTGATTTTCATCTGCTACATTGCCTTCCTTGGCGTAGGTGCACACCTCTACACCATGCTTACGGTGCCTGCGGTGTTCGTGCTCCTGCTTGTTGCCGAACCCAAGAAGATTGTAGAACGGATTCCTATCTGGATTACGGGAACCCTTCTCTGCTCCGTGATTTACATGGTGTCGGCCTTTATCGAGATTTCTCTTGTTTGCCTTGTAGTTCTCGCGATTCTTACGGCCATCAAACCGTTTACGCCGAATGTGAACAAGGCCATCCGCCTTTCCCTTGCCTTTGCGTTCTTCGCCCTTGTGGGTTACAGCACCCATCTTTACATTCCCATTCGTTCCGAGCTGAACCCCGTTATTGACGAGAACGACCCGGAAATCAATATACGTGACGACCAGGGCAACCTTCAGCTGGGCAACCTGTTCAAGAGCGAGAACTGGGAATCCTTCAACAACTTTGTGGAGCGTAAGCAGTATGGCTCCGAAAGCATGCTCAGCCGTGCCTTCTATCGCCGTTCCCAGCTGGCCCACCAGGTGCTCTCGTTCCCCAGCATGAGCTATGGCGGCTACCAGATGGCCCAGTACCTGCCTTACAAGGTGGGCGGAGTGAATTACGCCAACGGGGTCTATACTTTCGATGCCTCTGAGAACGAACCCCTGGAACGTTTCGGCATAAAGTTCCCCACCCAGATGAGCTTTATGGGCGACCAGGTTTTGCCTCAACTCCTTATCTTTATCCTATTCAACGGCCTTATCGTGATGGTCTGCGCCTTTGTCTGGAAGCGTAAGAGAAATTTAGGGATATACATTTCCGTGCTGTACGCCTTGTGCAGCCTGGGACTCTTGTTCTACATCAACTTTGCCGATGGCACCCGCATGGAACAGCGGGAGCACGATTACTGGGTGAGCATCATGACCCGGAATGTTCAGGACCTGAACAGCCGTGGTGCAGCCATTCCCATGGTGCCCGATCCCAACGACTTGATTGACTTGCGTCAGGATATCGAGCGTACCAAGATCCGCATCGAAGTGCTTCGCCAGCGGAATACGCCTGCTCCGAAAATCGCCGAACTTGAAAAGAAACTGTCCTCCTTGCAGAATTCGACGGCATGGCAGGCCTGGCAGAAAATTGAAAATGGCTTTGCCCAGGTGGGCGCCCGCGCGCCTTTCCCGGATGCGGTCCACATGGAAGTCCGCGAGCGTGACTACTTCTACACGCCTGCGTTTATCTTCATGAGCCTGATTCTTGGAATCGGCGCTGGCATTCTGGTGTTGACCTGCGCCACAGGTGCCTATGCGGCTTTTGCAAGTCCCGTTGCTGCGGTGCTTGTGCTGGTCTCGTTCCTTGTTCCCTGCATTTCAAACTACAAGGAGCACGATCGTTCCGGCTTGTGGGTTCCTTGGGATTACGCCTATAACCTGCTAAACAGTTGTAGGCCCAATGCCATCCTCTTTACCAACGGCGATAACGACACCTTCCCGCTTTGGTTTGCACAAGAAGTCGCCGGTATCCGCAAGGACGTGCGCGTGGTGAACCTTTCTCTGGGCAATACGGACTGGTACATCAAGCAGATGCTGGACAACGAACCTATCTTGAAGCTCAGCTACGACAAGAAGACTATCGACAGCGACATGGTGCTGGACAACAGCTCCGCTTCTAATCCGAACCATCAGGTCTCTACCTGGGTCAAGAACGCGGAACGTTTGATGCCCCAGCTCAAGGCTCGTATTGACCAGATGGAAGGTCAAGAATTGTCTGCTGCTGATTCTGCAAAACTGCTGCAGTTCAAGGTGCACTACCAGGTATGGGACGCCTTTGTGGATTGGGCGAACCGCACCCGCAGCAGCATGATGCTCACCCAGCATAAACTGGTCATCGACCTTGCCCTGCAGAACATGGACAAGCCTATCGAAATTTCCACGACGGTGGGAACTTCTAACTTCATGGGACTAGAAAAGTACATGGTCCAGGAAGGCATGGTCTACAATTTCGTGAAGGGCGATTTGGAACCCAAGCGGAACGCCTTTGATGCCGCCTATACGGCATCTCTCATTGATTCTGTGTATAAGTTCCGCGGTTTGGGCGACGGAACAGCCTTTATCAATTCTGAAACGGAAAGACTCCTTTCCAGCTACGTCTCGCTGTACTTGCAGATTTCTTTTGATGTCCGCGACCAGATTTCTGCGCTTCGTCAGGAACATCCCTTTACCAAGGAAAAGAAGGCTTCTGTAGATAGCCTTGCCTTGCAGGCCACCAAGTACTTGGAATTGGGAATACGTCAGTTCCCCAAGGAATGGCGTTGCTACTGGGCGGCCGCTTTCGTGTTTGAGGCCGCCGGCATGAAACAGGAAGCCTTGAATGTCTTGAGCAAGGGCATCGCCGCTATTCCCGACTACGAAGAAGGAGGCAAGGCTAGACTTGCCATGAGCCTGCAGCAGATTTCGGCTATGCCGGATGAACCTTTGCAGGTAGAGGAACCTCTTCCTGAGACGGATTCTACCGTTGAAATTTCTGATTCCACTCCTACAGTGGCGATGGCTCAGTAAATCGAGGTCATGATGGATTTGTCGATGGTCATCCCGGTCAAGGAAGAAAGTGAAAACCTTCCGGAACTGCTCAAGGAAATCGTGGCCGCCATAGAGCCTACGGGTTTTAGTTACGAAGTCATCATCATCGATGACGGCAGCAGGGATAACACTTGGGATGTTGTAGAAAACCTTTCCAAGGAATATCCCTTTATTCGCGGGTTCCGTTTCCAGTTCAACTGCGGCAAGGCCGATGCTCTTGCCTTGGGCTTTTCGAAGGCCAAGGGCAACTATGTGGCCACACTGGATGGCGATTTGCAGGACGACCCTCTGGAAATCCCCAAGATGATCAAGATTTTGGATGAAGGCTACGATCTGGTATCCGGTTGGAAGATTCGTCGTCTGGACCCTTGGCACAAGACCTGGCCTTCCAAGCTTTTCAACTTGACCGTTTCTATGGTCTGCGGCAAGCGCCTTCACGACTTTAACTGCGGAATCAAGGCCTACCGCCGTTCCGTGGTACGCTATATCGAACTTTATGGTGATTACCACCGTTTTATTCCCGTTATGGCCAAGTGGCAGGGTTTCCGCATTACCGAAATGCCCGTGGCTCACAGGGCCCGCGTCCATGGGGTGTCCAAGTACGGTATTTCCCGCCTGGTGTCCGGATTTCTCGACCTGGTGTCCCTGATGTTCATGCGGAGCTTCTCCACCAAGCCTCTCCATTTCTTTGGCCTGATTGGTCTCTTGTTTATGCTGGTGGGCCTGGGCATTTGTGGCTACTTTGGCTATGAATGGCTCCAGACGGGGGCGCTCCATGTTCGTCCGCTTCTCCTTGCAGGCGGGTTTTCCCTGGTCATGAGCGTTCAGTTCTTCTCCTTGGGGCTCCTTGGAGAGATGGTAAACGGCCACCGCAAGCAGACTTTCCCCATCGCCGACACTCTCGGCGAAGATTGATTTTGTAGATTGTAAGCGAATGTAGAGGAATTTATGTCTTATCCGAAAAGTCTGGTCATCATTCCCACCTATAACGAGAAGGAAAACATCCTTCTCGTTATGCCGGCCATTCTGGAGCAGAATCCCTGTCTGGAAATTCTGGTGGTGGACGACGGGAGTCCCGATGGTACGGGAGACCTGGTGCAGGCGGAATCGGAAAAGAATCCGCGAGTCCATTTGATTCGCCGCAAGGGTAAGATGGGCCTCGGTTCTGCATACGTGACTGGCTTTAAGTGGGCTCTGGAGCGGGACTATGAGCGCGTCTTTGAGATGGATGCGGACTTTAGTCATTCCCCTGCGGACTTGACCCGTTTTTTGGAAACGGCCGAAGAGGCCGACCTGGTGCTGGGCAGCCGCTATCAGGACCGCCGTATCAGCGTGGTGAACTGGGATTTGCGTCGCCTGATCTTGAGCTATGGCGCTAACGTCTATACCCGCCTTGTGACAAGGCTTCCGGTAAGCGATGCCACTGGTGGATTCAAGTGTTTCCGTCGTGAGGCCCTGCAGGCCCTGAACTTGGACAAGATGAAGAGTGATGGTTACTGTTTCCAGATTGAGACAACCTTCAAGATCTGGAAAAAGGGCCTCCGGGTAAAGGAAATCCCCATCGTGTTTACGGACCGCACCCGCGGGACCTCCAAGATGAGCGGCGGTATCATCTCCGAGGCGTTCTTCCTCGTTTTAAAACTAAGGTTCGGACTCGCATGATATAGTTGATAGTTCTGAGTTACTAGTTACTAGAAATTTTTTATTGAGAATCTTTAGTAACTATTAGCTTGAAACTAGTAACTTGTAACTTGTAATTAAAGATGCCCTCCTGTTCTGTCATCATCGTTGCCTACAATTCCTGCGACTTTTTGCCGGCATGCTTGAAGTCGGTGCGTGATGCGTGTGAAGGAGTGGACTCGCAGATTATTGTTTTGGACAATGGGTCCTCGGAGCCCATTCTTCCCGAAATCAAAAAATTTTTTCCGGAAGTCCTTTGGATTGATTCCAAGGAAAACTTGGGCTTTGGAAAGGGCTGTAACCTCGCCGAAAAACAGGCGACCAAGCCGTACTTGTTCTTTATCAATCCTGACACGATTATCTCGAAGAACGCCTTTCACGAAATGCTTCAGTTTATGGAAGAGCATCCGGATGCAGGAACTGTCGGTTGCCGCATCTTGAACGAGGATGGTTCGCTTCAGTGGGCCTGCCGCCGTTCGTTCCCGACGATAGTCTCTGCGGTTTCAAAGACGATCGGCCTTGCCGCTCTCTTCCCGAAGAACAAGACCCTTGCAAGCTATAACATGACGTACGCTGACCCGGACGAGGTGACTGAGGTCGATGCCATCAGTGGGTCGTTCTTCTGCATGCCCCGTGACCTATACGAAAAGCTGGGCGGTTTCGACGAAGACTTTTTCATGTACGGTGAGGATTTGGACCTGTGTTTCAGGGCGAAGGTTGCCGGTCGCAAGAACTACTACACGCCTTCGACGAATATTCTGCATTTCAAGGGTCAGAGCTGTCGTACCCGCCGCTGGGATTCCTACCTGGACTTCTACAAGGCGATGCTTATCTTTGTTAAAAAGCACAAGGACCTTTACTTTGTCCCGAATTTCCTCGTGTCGTTCGGTATCATGTTCGCTGCATTCGTGGGCATGTTTTCCCGCCTGATTCCCAAGTTCTGGAAGATGTTCCTGGATTTGGGCGTGATTGCTGTATGGACTCTTGTATTTTTGCCCGGTTTGGGAAACGACGGATGCATTTTTACATCCATTAAGGAATCCATAGGGGTAATAACGAAATTTGAAGACTGGTGGCTTGTCGGCTTGGTCGCCATTGTTAATATGGTCTTTCTTATTTTCCGTGGGGAATACACAGAATCCAGCCTCAAGGGCGAAAAATTCTTACGGTACCTTGTGCCACTGAATCTTCTTGCTGTTGTGGGGTATGAGGTATTCCGTTACTTTACCCAATTTTCTTATGACCCGGGAGACAGGTCTACAATCTATCCCAGTATTGGGTGGTGCGTTTATGCCGTCTGTTCCAGCCTCTTTATCCCGCTTGCACTCCTTGCCTGGCGCCGCATCGCGTTTTGGACAAATTATTTCTACCGTATTTTTGCGAAAAAGCGCCACCGCTCCATTCTGCTCGGCGGTCGCGAGGATTCCCTGAACAACTGGTTCGACAGCTACAACGTGATTCCCGGCATCGAGATTCTCGGTTGCGTGAGCGGGGAACCCGAAAAGCTATCCGAAGAGAACCGCAAGCACCTGCTCGGGCCTCTTTCCGACATGGAATCCATCTGCAACCGCACGGGTTGTCGCGAGCTCTTGGTAGTGTCCAATTTCTCGGGTTACCGCGAGGATTTTGACATCAATTGGCTCGACAAGCTCGGCTTGAGGGTCTATTTGCTTATCGGAAACGGCAAAAACGGCAATTTTGCCTTAATAAACCTTAAATATTTGCAATAATTACAGTTTCTTTTTTTCGTTTTTGCCAAAATAGAGTTATTTTTACTCTTGTGTAAGTTGTTGATTTTTAAGGTGTTATGTTCGATCAGTCCCTTTTAGATATTCTATGTTGCCCCGAAACTAGGGGTAAACTCAAAATGGCGGATGAAAGTACCCTTTCTACGCTGAATAGTGCCATTGCTGCCGGTACGATAAAGAACATTGGTGGTGAGAAAGTGGCCGAAATTTTGGATGAGGCCCTGGTCACAATGGACGGGAAACGGGTATACCCCATCCGTGAAGGAATTCCTGTTCTGTTGGCTGACGAAGCGATTTTGCTCTCATTGGAGGAAAAATGACGGTAACGCTGGAATCTTTGAGAAAGTCCATCGGTAAGAAGAAGGTGAACACCCAGGCCTTTGCCTGGCTTGCCGATTTTGAGAGGCAGTCTGGTGATCTAGAAACCTCCTTGGAGCGCATCGATGGTGGACTTACCCTATATCCGGGGGATTTGGCTGCACGTCTTGTCCGCACTAAAATTCTTTTTGAAAAAGAGGATTACGAAGGTTGTATTGAAGAATGTGCCAAGGTCCTCAAGATGGACCCCTTCTGCTTATCTGCTCAGAAACGTATGGGCGATGCCTACGATAAACTGGAGAAGGTCAGCGAGCGTAACCAGTGTTACCGCAAGGTTCACGACATGGACCCCTTGGATCAGTTCTGGAAAGACGAGTACGATGTCGTAGCTGCTGCGACCGCCGCAGCAGCAGGCGCAGAATTGGGCGAGATGGACCTGTCCATGCCCGGACTGGAAACGGTGGATGCCGGTTCGTCTACGGAATTCTCTATGGGAGACGATGCTCCATTCTTGGAAAAATCCCCGGAAGATGCTGGAGTGCCTGAAGAAAAGGGTCCCAAGTTTGGTAGTGGATTCGAATTCGTGAACCAGGAGCCGGCGGAGGAGACATCGGGTTCTGTAGATGCGTCTGCTCCGGAAACAACGGCTTTTGAATCCCTGGCAGCAGAAGCTAGCAATGCAGATGATCCCTTTGCCGCTCTGTCCGCCTTGATTCCCGACTCCGATGCCGGTGACGAGGCCGCCATGGATAGCCTGCAGGCGTCTCTGGATTCCGCTATGGAATCCATCAACGCCGATGAACCGTCGGCTCCGGAGGTGTTCCCTGCCGACGATGACATTTCTGGTGGCGACGTGAATTCCGCCATGTCCAACTTCTTTGGAGTGGATGACGACCTGGAACCCGAAGAACCGGCTGCTCCTGCGTCTCCGTTCTCCAATCTGAACCTTTCGGCGGGTATCGACGACGAACCTGCGGCAGCGGAAAACGCAAATAAGGTGTTCAGCACTCCAGCTCCCGAAGATAAACCTCAGAGCGTGGATGATGCTTTCGGCTCTATCTTTGGCGAAGACGAACTGCCCGAAGAACCTACTGCGACCGCAGCCCCTGTTGCAGATAAGCCCCAAAGCATTGATGATGCTTTTGGCGATATCTTTGGTGAAGATGAATTACCCGAAGAACCGGCGGCGTTCCAGAAGTCAGCTGAAGTGGAGCCCCCTGCCGAAGTTGAACCGGCCGTGGCAGAGTCGGCCCCTGCAGCTCCTGCAGCAGATAAACCCCAGAGCATTGACGATGCCTTCGGCGATATCTTTGGCGAAGACGAACTGCCCGAAGAACCCGCCGCGTTCCAGAAGTCTGTGGACGAATCGATGAACCTGACGGGAGAAGTTCCTGCAGCGGCTGAAACGGTTGAACCTGCTGCAGACGAGCTGTCGCTTGCAGGTGATGACTCGTTGAATCTTGACGATACTCCTGTAGACGCAGGTGACTGGTCCCCGTTCCAGAAATCTGCGGATACTGCGATTGAAGAAACGCCTGTTGAAGAGGCTCCTGCATCTGGAGATTCCCTGTTCGAAAAGTCTGCGGAGACAGAACCGGCCAAGGAAGAATCCTCTGACAGTGTTGGCGGTGCCTTTGATTCTCTCTTCGGTGCCGACGAAGACTTGCCCGAAGAGTCGTCTGGCCTTTTCCAGAAGTCTGCTGAAACTTCGGCCCCTTCGATTGATTCGACCGAGCCTGCAGCCGAAACCTTGCCCGAAGAACCGGCCGTAGAGGAATCTCCGGTTGAACTGGCTGCGGAACCTGCTGCCGAAGAAATCAAAGAAGTGGAAAGCAGCGTAGACAATGCGTTCAGTTCCATCTTCGGAAACGACGACGACCTGCCGCAAGAAGACCTTGCCATCGGAAGCGAAACGGAAGTTGCAGAGGATTTGCCTGCAGCAGAACCGGTCGCAGAAGTACCTGCCGAAGAGCCTGCCGTTGAACCCGCCACTAGTGCAGAATCGTTCTCTCAAAATGCAAGCGATTTCGAGAAGGAGATGGGCGGTGCCTTCGATAGCCTGTTCGGTAGCGAAGAAGAAAGTACCGGTGCGGCTGTCGAAGAAAAGAACATCTCGACAGAATCCCTGGAAGAAGGTCTGGACAAATCCTTTGGTAATTTGTTCGGAGAAAGCGACGACATAGCGGCTGATGATTCTGTTGAAGAAAAGCCTGCCGCGCCTCAGGTCGAAGCTGCCACTCCGAAAACGGATTTCGACAATTTGGAATCTGAAGTTTCGGGCGCCTTCAAGGGTCTTTTTGAAAGCGATGACGATGACCTTCCGGTTGAAAAGCCTTCGAACAAGGGCGTTGACT
>JAEDLI010000087.1 GCA_016295375.1 Fibrobacter sp.
GGACCGTGGCCGCGTGCGTTGTTGGGATTTCCCCTACGACAAGTTCGTGCAGTTGAGGGACCAGGCTCTGGCCGAAGAGGAAAAGGCCAACGCCCTTTTCGACAAGAAACTGGCCGAAGAAGAAGTCTGGATCCGCAAAGGAATCCAGGCCCGCCGCACCAGGAACGAAGGCCGGGTCCGGGCCCTTATCAAGATGCGTGAAGAACGGGCGGCTCGGCGCTCTCGCGTGGGGAACGTGAACATGCAGATAACTGAGGCAGAAAAGTCCGGCCGCCTGGTGGCTCGCCTTACCGACGTGAACTATTCCTACGACGGTTCGCCTCTGATCAGTAACCTCACCACGGAAATTTTCCGTGGAGACCGCATAGGAATCGTTGGGCCCAACGGTTCGGGAAAGACCACGCTTTTGCGCCTGATTCTGGGCGAACTCAAGCCCGACACCGGCGAAGTACGCCTCGGCACGAACTTGCAAATCGCCTATTTCGACCAGATGCGTACAAGGCTCCGCGAAGACAAGGCGCTGGTGGAAAACATCGGCGACGGCCAGGCCTACATTACGCTGAACGGCGTGAAGCGCCATGTGCTGAGTTACCTGCAGGATTTTTTGTTTTCGGCGGACAGGGCCCGTGGTCCTATCAGAGCTCTTTCGGGCGGTGAACGGAACCGTCTGCTGCTGGCCTGCCTCTTTAGCCACCCCAGCAACGTGCTAGTGCTGGACGAGCCTACCAACGATTTGGACATGGAAACTCTGGACCTGCTGGCGGACCTGATTGCGGATTACAAGGGAACGGTTTTGACAGTAAGTCACGACCGGGCGTTTTTGGATTCGGTGGCTACGGAGATTCTGGCCATCGAAGAAAACGGGAATGTCTTTGAAGCGGTGGGTGGCTACAGCGATTACGAGGCCAACCGGAAACAGCGTGAAAAGGAAGCCGCCAGCGCAGCCCGTGCCTTGGCCGAAAGGGAACAGACTCGAGGCCAGCAGGGCTCCGTCGCTGCGAGAGCTACCCCTGCCGAGGCGCCAAAAAAGAAAAAGCGCAGTTACAACGAGGAGCGGGAATTCGCCGCCCTGCCTGAAAAAATCGAGACCCTGGAAGCGGAAATCGCCCAGCGCCAGACGGAACTTTCGAAGCCCGAAGTTTATACCAATGCGGCCCGGATTGTGGAGCTGCAGGGGGAGATTGCGGAACGGGAGGCTGCTTTGGAACGCGCTTACCAGCGTTTTGAGGAATTGGACGCCCTGGGATAGTCGGGCGAGCCTGTGATTTAAATCACAATCGTATTTTTTTATTACATTTTGGCCAGATGGGAAATCATAAGAGGTCAAATATGATAAAAAAGATGATTTCGTTTGGCGCGCTATGCGCTCTGGTTTCTACCGTTTCTGCCGCAACTACGGTCTGGACTGAAGACGGTCCCGGTGAAAAGGCTCCGGCGTACTGGTACACTTATACGGATGGTACGGGGGCTTCAATTGACACTTCTACCACCGCAGAAAATGTCAAGGTTGCCAGGATGACGGCCAAGGCAGGCAATGCAATAAATAGTGCTGGTTTGGCTTTTGCTTGGGAACAGGGTGAAAACACCTATACGAGTCTTGCAAGTTATGCCGGTGTGTGCATGACATACAGTGCAACTGCTCCACTCCGTATGGACTTTAAGCAGACCACCATTACAGACTATAATTACTATGGGGCAGAACTTGCGAAGACAAGCGGTTTTGTGAAGACCTTTGTTGCCTTTAGCAGTCTTAAGCAGGGTTGGAAATCAACCGCTGTTTCTTGGAACGTCAATCGGCAGTCAGGGGTTCAATTTAGTTTCAAGAACACTCATGCGACGGCCTCGGTCAGTTCTACCACTTTCCAGTTGAAAAGTTTTATCCTTGGCAATGAATGTGAAACCTTTGCCCCTGTTCTGGTAGAAGGTGTCAAAAGCCCTGGTTCTTTGACCTTGAACGAGGGGAACGTGCATTCTCTGGACTTGACGGAAATTTTTGTGGATCCGGATGGCGAGGCTCTTACCTATACGGTGTCGATTCTGGCGGAGAATGCGGGTGACGTGGTACTTGCCGATGACCAGTACAATACCACTCATGTGCTGAATCTGAAAACAGGCCCTAATCCTAAGGGTGGTGCCAGGGTGACTGTTACGGCGAAAGATCCGACCAACAAGACTGCTGTCTATGAACTGGATGTAACTACGGTTGACGGAGAAAATGCTCCGGTGGCTGTAAATGACAGCTACACGACCCAGGAAGAAAAGACCTTGACCGTCGATTTCAGGAATTTCGTGACGGTAAATGATGACGATGCCGATGGCGACAAGTATGTGCCAGAACTCGTTACGTCGGTTAGTCACGGAACCCTGTATTTTGACGTAGAAAATGGGGGATTTACCTATACCCCGGCAAAGGATTTCTTTGGCGAAGACGCTTTTACGTACCAGTTGAAGGAATTGCCCCGTGATGGAGATGACAGCTACGGAGTCAAAACGAGTAACGTGGCTACGGTAACTATTTTCGTTACGAATGTAGATGACCCCATCCAGGTGGAAGTGGTTAATCCGACATTCAAGATAGGTTCGGACGAATACGAACTGATGAAAGATACGGTGGAAGTGAATGAAGACTTCAGTTCGTTTACGGTCAAGATTTCCACTACCGATGTTGTCTTTAGCGACCCGGACGTGACTGCAGCGTCGTTGCAAGTGAAGGCGATGTCTAGCGGGGTTGTGAGTGTTGATGCCGGAGAATACAACGGAAACTACCTGATTATGGTGGATGCTGTAGAAGATTCAAATGGCGTTGCCAAGGTGACACTGTTTGCAGCTGACAATGGCGATACCGCAAGTGTGTGGTTCTTTGTAAAGGTGAACTCCGTGGTAGATCCACCTGTGGCTTTCAATGACGCCTATACCGTGGTGCAGGATTCCGTGAACAAGATTGCCGCTAGCAAGGGCGTTCTTGCAAACGACGTGAACCCCGACGGAAAGACAACTCTCAAGGCCTATTTGGTGGCAGATGCCAGCAAGGGCAAGGTGACACTTGCCGAAGACGGTTCATTTACCTATGCTGCGGGCAAGGAGGAAGGCTCTGATTCGTTCACCTACTATATCGTGAATGCCGAAGGAGTTGAGTCTGAACTGGCCACTGTTACGCTGACGGTTGCTCACAAGAACCTGCCGCCCCAGATTGTTGCTGGCGTTGCTGACACCGTTGGAAACCTTCTTAGCTCTTTGACGGAGGATTTTACTAGTATCAAGAGGTATACTGCAGCCGAAATAAAGAGCTGGTTTGAAGATGATGAAGATGCCAATCTGGTGTTCTCTGTTCGGACTGACGATAGCCTGCTTGCCCCGACCATGGTGAACGGAATGTTGCAAATCAAGTCTGTCAAGGATGCCTGCGGTGATGCCCAAGTCATTGTGATTGCCGCGGACACCAAGGGGGCGAAGACCGAACTTGCAATACCAGCGAAGATTACCTGCGTGAACGACAAGCCTGTTCTTGCAAAATACTACGATTCGCTATATGTAGGAACGGAGCCTGTCTTTACCAAGGCCTTTGACCTCAAACAGTGGATTTCGGACCCTGATGGCGACGAACTCCATTACGAGGTGTATGCGGTAAGTGCATCCGATACGTACATTTCGTGGACTATAGATGGAGATAATCTGGTATTGTCTTCACTGGATGGTGTTGTACTTGAACCGGGTAAAATGCTGTCTATAAAGGTCGTTGCATCTGATGCTTCGTTGAATGCCTCGATTTCCTTTGCCGTGTTTGCAAAGGACGCTCCTCCGGCCGGGATTGTTCCGCGGATTGCAACCCCGAAGGCCAATTGGCAGGGGGCAATCCAAGCTAGTCGCGGTGCTGTGGCGCTGTTCGATATGCAGGGCCGCGTAATGTGGAAGGCCAAGCTCCCGGTCAGCGAAGCCGACGTGCGTAACGCCGCCGCTCAGGTGCAAGGCCGCAAGATCCTGATGGTAAATCGCCAGAGCTGGACGATTAAATAGACGAAAGAACGGGCCTACGGCCCTACAGACGAAAGACGAGAGATTTTTCGTAACGAAAGTTTAAAAGAAAGGGCTCCGCTAAGCGGAGCCTTCTCTCGTCTGTAGCCGCAGAGCGGCGTTCTCTCGTCTCTCGTCTATTTCACCAGTGCTTCGGTGTCCAGCGCGATGAGCAGTTCTTCGTTCGTTGCAACGACCATCGCGGTCGGGGTGCCGTCCTTGCTAATGATGTGGCCGGATTCCTTGCCGTTTTTTTCGTTGCGGGCTTCGTCGATCTGGTAGCCGAGAATCTTGAGGTTGTCCATCGCCATCTTGCGGACAAGCTTGCTGTTCTCGCCGATACCGCCGGTGAATACGAGCGCATCGATGCGGGGGAGTGCCATGGCGATGCCGCCGATTTCGCGGGTGAGCCTGTAGGCAAACGTTTCGAGGGCAATCTGTGCGCCGACGTGGCCTTCGCTTGCGGCCTGCGTCAGGGTGCGCATGTCGTTAGAAAGTCCGGAGAGGCCGAGCAGACCCGATTCCTTGTTCACGAGCTTGTCGAGGCGGTCGATGTCGTAGCCGTATTTTTTGCTGATGAAGAAGAGGATGGCAGGGTCGATGCTTCCGGAGCGGGTGCCCATGATGAGGCCCTCGAGCGGAGTGAAGCCCATGGTGGTATCAACGCACTGGCCGTTCAGAATGGCGGAGCAGCTGGAACCGTTACCGAGGTGAGCCGTGATGAAGCAGCAGTCTTCCGGCTTCTTGCCCAAGATCTTGGCGGCTTCGCCGGTCACGAAGCGGTGGCTTGTACCATGTGCGCCGTAGCGGCGAATCTTGTCTTCTTCGTAGAACTTGTAGGGGATGCCGTAGAGGTAAGCCTTGCGCGGCATGGTCTGGTGGAAGGCGGTGTCGAACACGGCGACCTGCGGGAGGCCCGGGAAGAACTTGGTGGCGCATTCCATGCCGGTGGCGTGTGCGGGTTCGTGCAGCGGGGCGAACAGCGTGATGCTGCGGATATAGTCGATGACTTCCTGCGTCACCTTTTCGCTCTTGACGTACTTGCCGCCGTGCACCACGCGGTGGCCGATGGCTTCAATCGTGTCGGTGAGTTTCTGTTCGGCGAGGAACTTCTGGACTTCGGCGACGGCTTCGGCGTGCGTGGGGCAGTCGAAATTGAAGTCGATGTTGCCGACCGGGCCCTTGGCCTTGACGTGGCCATTTACGCCGATATTTTCGACGAGGCCGCTGGAGATGGATTCTTTGGTCTGGGTGTCGATGACAGCGAACTTGACCGAGGAGCTGCCGCAATTAAGAACGAGTACGCGCATAGTTACTTAGGGGTTAGGATTTAGGGCCTAGGGGCTAGGGACGTTATCCTGAGCGGAGTCCGTAGGACGATGTCGAAGAATCTAGACCGGATTTTTAATTTGCATCAGGAATAATAGCATTTTGGTTTGGCGTTGGCTTTTGGGGTACGAAAAAAACTAAATTCAAGGCGATGTTCAAGAAAATCGCAGAGTTTGACAACCGGGTGTCGGTCTATTGGACCAACCGGCATTTTTCGGAGAAGGTAAACGACCGGCTCCGTTTTTATGTGCGGCTTGGTGACGGCTACATCTGGGGCGTCTTTGCCCTGTTCGTTCTTGTGATGGTGGGTTGGGAGAAGTTTTTGCCCATTTTGTGGCAGGCCCTGATGGCCCTGGCGGTAAGCCTCATTATTTACGAGGTGGTAAAGCTGAACACCAAGCGGCCTCGCCCCTTTGCCGCAAATCCGCAAATCAAGGCGGAAGTGCCGCCCCTGGACAAGTACAGCTTTCCCTCGGGCCACACCATGAACAACTTGGCAGTGGCCAGTGCCGTCTTTTACGGCGTGCCCCGGTACGGCTGGGTTATGCTGATTTTGCCCTTGACCTGGGGACTCTTGCGGGTGTACTTTGGCGTGCACTGGCTGACGGACATCTTGTGCGGCTTTGTGCTGGGTATCGTGAGCTTTGTGCTTGGCCACTTGCTGTGGATAACGATTTTCTAAGCCGATGACAAACGACTTTGTAAGTGCTCGGGCATTTTTTGAATCTCTCGCTCCCGACGAGCGGGCTTACCTGCTGGTGCGGCACGGCGAACGGAACCACATCACGCCAAAGGATCCGGATTACGGTGCCCACGTGGGGCTGACAGAGCGTGGGCGGGAGCAGGCTTTTGCCTTGGGCCGTTTTGTGCGTGACGGTGGCGAAACGCCCGCCGATGTGTGCTTCTTTTCGAGCCCTGTGGGGCGTTGTGTGGAAACGGCCGAGTTTATCGGCAAGGGTTGCGGTGTCAAGAACCCCGAGGTAGAAAAACTGGACTGCCTGGCGGAATACTTTGTTCAGAATTACGCCGCCTACGAGGCTGTGCTGCGAGCGGGATTTTATGAGGGAATCTGTGAGTGGCTGAGGGCAAACTCCCGTGATGCTGAAGTGACGGAGACGCAAGACTTCGATGCTCCATTTTACCCCCTGGCGGAACGCTCCGAGGAGATGCTTTCCATGATGCTTGAAAAGGGGCATGCCCGCGTTAACGTGTTCGTGACCCACGACGCCTGGGTGGTGCCCTGCCTTACGCACTTTTGCGGTCTTAAATTTACGCCCCGGCGTTGGATGAATTTTTTGACCGGGATGGGGGTAGTGGTCGGCAGCGACGGCCAGACTGTCCGGCGGATTGTTCCCGTGACAGTACTCCCTACGGGGTGGCTCCTTTTTTAGGGGTTTTGCCCGACCAGTCCATGATGATCTTGGCGGCTATTACGGTCGTGTTGGGCTTGATTTTTGCCATCATGGGCCAAAAGACTCAGGACATACTGAACAAGATTACCATCGAAAACGGTGAGGAAACCAGCCGGGCCAATGTGAATTACGTTGACAAGCTGTTCAATTCAGGGAAACTTGTGGGTGATGACATTGCAGAAACCCTGGGCAAGAGAAAAATGTCCAAGGCTGATTTGGATACCTTCCTGTTGCATTCCCTTACCAACGCCCGTAACCTGATTCCCCAGATTGTGGCTGTGGTGCTGGCCTATGAACCTGGCATGGGCCCGGAAACCCCCAAGGGCGAATTCATGCGTCTTGCCCGCTTTACTGAAAACGAAATCCGCCTGGTTACGGGAGCCAATTACCAGGACAAGGAATGATATTCCTGCACCAAGGAAGGCAGGACCAGCCGTTGGCAAGAACCTTTTATCGGTGAGTTCGTTCCCAAACCCATTGCCGTCTATACCGTCCCTATTTTCCAGAAGGATAAAAATGGCGATGACGTTTTGGCGGGTGTTCTGGCCGTCGATATGTCTATTGAGTTCCTTAAAGACGAAATAGCGATTATTCCCGTTTCCAACGGGGGCTATGCCCTGATCACCTCGGAAAATAATGTGGCTGTCGCTTACCCTAAAAGCATTGCCCAAGGGAAAAGAAATCGTGAAATAGTGGTCAAGGAAATCCGCGGCAACAGCACCGTTGACTTTGACAGAAAAAATAGGGATTCGAGCGGGCTGTTTATGGGAACGGTGGCCGGCGGATAGGAATCGGCCGTTTACTACACCAAAATCAACTCGAACAATTGGACCTTTATGGTGGTGTGGCCCGTCCAGAAGTTTTTACAAGACCGGAGAGACACCCGCAAGCTTTTCTTGATACTTGCCCTGGGTGGTTATGGCGTTATCCTTGTCATCATCTTGCTGATTTCTTTCAGAGTGGCAAAGCCTCTCAAGGAGCTCGTTTTTGTGGCAAAGAAACTTGGCGGTGGAAATTTCGATGTGGTTATTCCGAAGGTTTCTGGTCGTGACGAAGTGGCGGAATTTGCGACGGCTTTCTCGAATATGCTTTCTACGCTCAAGGCGCATATCGAAAAAGAGAAAGACATGAAACGGATTGAGCGGGAACTGGACCTTGCCCGCAATATCCAGCTTTCCATGTTGCCCGGAGCCGAGCGCGACGAAAATTCCGAAGACGACCGCCATGAACTTGCCCCCTTCTTGCTCCCCGCAAAAGAAGTGGGAGGCGACTTCTACGATTTCTTCAAGATAGACAACGACCATCTTTGCGTTGTGGTGGGCGATGTTTCCGGAAAGGGCGTTGCAGCGGCTCTGTTCATGATGGTGGCTCGAATAATCCTCCGTACCATGTCGAAGAACTTGAAGTCCGTAGTGGATGTCTTCAACAAAACGAACTCTTGACGATTGCGTAATTTCTGGAAATTTTCCTGGTCCGGACGCGAAAATTATTTTGTTGTAGTTTTGGTATGAATTCATCACGACATGCGAAAATCCGTAGTATCGCCGTTCTGATTGTGGCGGCCCTGATATTGTAGGCGACTTCGGCCGTGCAGTATTTCTCGACGCGGAATGGACTGAACCTTATATGAGCCGTTACTACGCGATACTGATGTCCACCTACGCTTACCCTGTGCGGAACGCTAAGGGCGAGGCGGTGATATCTACTGGGGGGAAGGCTGTCCGATCATTATTTTCGATGGAGGTGGCCGCCCGCTCCCGAGTGGAGGTAACATCTACTGGGGAGGCTGAGTTTGAAGAACGGCCCTTTTGGGGTCGTTTTTTTGTTTTTGTCTATGCGGAAGGACGTTTTTTTCTAAATTTTGCCCCGTTGATTAACAACCTAAAAATGGACTAAATCCTAATGAACGAAACAGAACAACTCACAGCTGATTCCTCGGCCCAGGTTGTGGATTCTGCACCTCAGAATGCAGCAGTCGCAGCAGCCGTTGAAGCGGCTGAACAACCGGCGCTTGTGGCAAGCGAACCTGTAGCACAGGTGAAGGGCAAGTTCGACGAACAGCTCGCCCTGATGCAGGCTTCCGATGCAGCCCAGGTGCAGGCACAGCTCTCCATGCCTCACATGGACGATTCCATGGTCTACAAGATTGTGGAAACCCATGCTGGCAACCACGCCGTGCTTTACAAGACTTACGAACAGGCAGTGCTTGCCCGCGACGTCCGCGATTCTATCGAGAACGCTGCTGGCCACAAGGTGCTCCCCATCGCGAAGGCGAAACTGGGTTCCATCTACTGCAAGGGCCAGTACTCCACCGAACAGGGCTGCAAGGGCGAATCCGACACCTTCGGTATCGGTTCCCTAGTTGAATTCCAGGCCACGGGCCTCATCGTGGTGATGGTAGTTATCATTGGCCTCACGGTGCTCTGCTACCTTATGAGCTTCATTATGGCGAAGCTCGGTCTCAACAAGACTAAGGCTCCGGCACCTGCGGTCAAGGCTGCTCCCGCTAGCGCTGCCGCTGCGGCTCCGAAGACCATCGGCCCTGCCCACTGCGACTGGGACCCGAACGCAAAGAGCGTGCACCCGGGCTTCACCAACAAGCAGCTCCAGGCTTTCCTCGGCATTGCCGCCGTGGCCGCCCTGGAAGAACACCCCGGCATGACCAACGACCAGTTCCTTGCCCTGGTGACCGCCGCTGCGACCCAGGCCATTGGTCAGCCCTGCCGCGTGACCGCCTACAGAAACATTAACTCCCCTGCTTGGACCATTGTCAAGTAAGGCAAACTTTTAAAACTCAACAGGCTTAAAGCCAGGAAAAATCAAAATGAAGAAAACAGTCCGTATCAGTTTCGAAGGCAAGACCTACGACGTCGAAGTAGAAGTTCTTGATTCCGCCGTTGCCGCAGCTCCTGCCGCTCCCGTGGCCGCTGCCCCCGCTGCCGCTCCTGCCGCAGCTCCCGCCGCAGCCGGTGGTACCGAAGTGAAGTGCCCGCTCGCCGGTTCCGTGTTCAAGCTGACGGTCAAGGTCGGTGACAAGGTCGAAGCCAACCAGGAAGTGGCCATCATCGAAGCCCTCAAGATGGAAAACCCGGTCGTCGCTCCGTGCGCCGGCACCGTCAACTCCATCTCCGTCAAGGAAACCGATACCGTCGTCGACGGCCAGACCCTCATGACCATCGCCTAAGAGGTACAGATAAATGAGTTCACTCTTAAATTCGGTCGTTGAGTTCGCAGGCGACACCGGATTCACATACGTCACCGGCCCCATGGTGATTATGTGGATCGTGAGTTTCGTGCTGATGTACTTGGCGATTGTCAAAAAGTATGAGCCGCTGCTGCTCTTGCCGATTTCCCTCGGCGCGCTGGCGGTGAATATCCCGAGCGCCGGGTTCTACGATGGCGGCTGGAGCATCGAAGGTATGTTCACGCCGACTGCCGGCCTCTACTACTACATTAGCCAGGGTATCCACCTGGAACTCTTCCCGCCCATCATCTTCTTGGGCGTGGGTGCCATGACGGACTTCGGACCGCT